>DASWYX010000182.1:0-4015 GCA_036404755.1 Pseudoduganella sp. | reverse complement strand
CAGGTTGGTGAAGATGTTGTACAGGTCCAGGTACAGGGCCAGGGTGGCGCGGATGTAGTTGGTCTCGCCGCCGTTGACGATCTGCTGCACGTCAAAAATGATGTAGGCAGAGAAGATCGCGATCGCCAGTACGGAGATCGTGATCGCCAGCGCGCCCATGCCCAGGAAGATGTTGGCCACCGACGCCAGCAGCAGCACGATCACGCCAGCGAACAGCCACTTGCCCATCATCGAGAAGTCGCGCTTGCTCACGGTCGCGTAGCTGGCCAGGGCCAGGAAGATGACCGACGTACCGCCGAAGGCCGTCATGATCAGCTGGCCGCCGTTGCTGAAGCCCAGCGTGCGCTGCAGCAGGGGCGTGAGCAGCAGGCCCATGAAGAAGGTGAAGCCAAGCAGCAGGGCGACGCCCAGGCCGCTATCCTTGTTTTTTTCGATACCCCAGATGAAACCGAACGCGATACCCATGAATAGCAGGAAGCCCAGGAAACCGCGCGGAATCGGCACGCCGAATGCGACGCCGATGGCGGCGCCCAGCACGGTCGGGATCATCGACAGGGCCAGCAGCCAGTAAGTATTGCGCAGTACCTTGTTGCGGGTGGCAACGGTGGTGCTGCCCGACACGTCATAGATAGATTGCAGATTGTGTTCCATTGAAATGCCTCCATTGCGGTACGGTGTACCTCTTGCTAAAAGCATAGCATGCAGGGGGCGGAAAATGAAAATTCCTGGCTTAGACCCGGCTTAAAACCGATTTCCCCTGCCGCGCTATCGGCTATGCAGGGGGTTCTATGGTAAAATCGCCGGTTGATCCAGATATCAATTTTGTTTTAAACCTTTCTTTTTATTGGAGTTTTTCATAATGGCAATCGAACGCACCCTGTCGATCATCAAACCGGACGCAGTAGCCAAGAACGTGATCGGCCAGATCTACAGCCGTTTCGAAGGCGCAGGCCTGAAGGTGGTAGCTGCCCGCATGACCCAACTGTCCCGCGCTGAAGCCGAAGGCTTCTACGCTGTGCACGCCGCCCGTCCTTTCTTCAAGGACCTGGTGGACTTCATGATTTCCGGTCCTGTGATGATCCAGGTTCTGGAAGGTGAAGGCGCTATCGCCAAGAACCGCGACCTGATGGGCGCCACCGATCCGAAGAAGGCAGAAAAAGGCACCATCCGCGCTGATTTCGCTGACTCCATCGACGCCAACGCCGTACACGGTTCCGACGCAGCCGAAACCGCTGCCGTGGAAATCGCTTACTTCTTCCCGGCACTGAACGTTTACTCCCGTTAATTTTTTTTAACGGTTGTACTGTAGTAAAGTAGTATTGCGCTTGCCCCGGTCCCATGGTCCGGGGCAAAGGCTTTTTTGAATGATTGAGCAAGAAATGACGGAAACGACCCTCACCAACCTGCTGGACCTCGATCCGGAGCAATTAGTCGCCTACTGCGCCGAGTTGGGTGAGAAGCCTTTCCGCGCAAAACAGCTGCAACGCTGGATCCACCAGTTCGGTGCGTCCGACTTTGACAGCATGACCGACCTCGCCAAATCGCTGCGCGAGAAGCTGAAGACGCGCGCCCACATCACGGCGCCGGCCGTCATCAGCGACCATACTTCCGCCGACGGCACCCGCAAATGGCTGGTGGACGTGGGCAATGGCAATGCCGTGGAAACCGTGTTCATCCCGGAAGAAAACCGCGGCACGCTGTGCATCTCGACCCAGGCCGGCTGCGCCGTCAACTGCCGCTTCTGCTCGACCGGCAAGCAGGGCTTCAACCGCAACCTGACCGTGGGTGAAATCATCGGCCAGCTGTGGATGGCCGAATTCGCGCTGCGCCAGACGCACGGCATCGAGCCGGGCCCGAAAGGCGAGCGCCAGATCACCAATGTGGTGATGATGGGCATGGGCGAGCCCTTGCTGAACTACGGCCCGACCGCCACCGCGCTCAAGCTGATGCTGGACGATAACGCCTACGGCCTGTCGCGCCGCCGCGTGACCCTGTCCACCTCGGGCGTGGTGCCGATGATCGACAAGCTGTCGCAGGATGTGCCGGTGGCGCTGGCCGTGTCGCTGCACGCCTCGAACGATGCGCTGCGCGACGAGCTGGTCCCGCTGAACAGGAAGTACCCGCTGGCCGAGCTGCTGTCGGCCTGCAAGCGCTATCTGGAATTCGCACCGCGCGATTTCATCACCTTCGAGTACTGCATGCTGGACGGCTACAACGACACCGACGAGCATGCGCGCGAACTGATCGCCCTGGTGAACCATCCGGAATATGGCGTGAACTGCAAGTTCAACCTGATTCCTTTCAACCCATTCCCGGAATCGGGCCTGCTGCGCTCCAAGAATCCGCGCATCAAGGCCTTCGCCCAGATTCTGATGGACGCGGGCATCGTGACCACCATCCGCAAGACCCGCGGCGACGATATCGACGCGGCCTGCGGCCAGCTGGCAGGCGAGGTGAAGGACCGTACCCGCGTGCAGGAGCGCATGGGCAAGATGACCGAGTACCAGCAGAAATACGGCGCCGATTTCGGCAAGATTGTGGAGATCCGTTCCTGATGACCGATTTCGCCCAGCGCCGCAGCACCCGCCTGGCCGCCGTCGCGCTGGCTGGTGTGCTGGCCGGTTGCGCGGGCAGCGGCAGCACCACTGGCCCGAGCGGCAAGGCCGAACTGGCCACTGCTTCTGACCAGACCTCCGCCCAGAAGCGCGCCGAGATCCGCATGCAGCTGGCGGTCGGCTATTTCGAGCAGGGCCAGGTGCAGGTTGCGCTGGACGAGATCAAGAAGGCGATCGCCGCCGATCCGACCTATGCGGACGCTTACGGCATGCGCGCCGTGATCTACATGCGCATGGGCGAGAACGAACTGGCGAACGACAATTTCATGCACGCGCTGAAGCTGGCGCCGAACAATCCGGAACTGAACAACAACTACGGTTCCTATCTGTGCCAGAAGGGCAGCGTGCGTGAGTCGTTCAAGTATTTCGACGCGGCGCTGGCCAACCGCATGTACCAGTCGCCGGCCAGTGCGCTGAACAATGCGGGCGATTGCGCGCTGAAGATCAAGGATTACGAGCTGGCGGAAAAGTATCTGCTGCAGGCGCTGCAGATGACGCCGGATCTGCCGGTGACCAACGCCAATATGGCACGGGTGTATTACCAGCGCCGCGATTATCCGCGCGCCAGTTTCTTCATCACCCGGCTGGGCAAAGTAGCCAAGACGGACAGCCTGTCAGCCGATGTGCTGTGGCTGGCGATTAAGGTGCAGCACAAGATGGGCGACCAGGGTGCGGAGCAGGGCTGGGCCACTCAGCTGCGCCGCCATCATGCAAACTCGCCCGAATACGCTGCATATCAACGTGGGGCGTTTGATGAGTGATACAGGGGTACAAATGGATTCTGAATGGCAGGAAGAGCCGAAAAAACAGCGTCATGCTTCAACCCCCGGAGCAGAGCTGTCGGCCGCGCGTGAGGCGCTGGGCCTGACGGTGGATCAGATCGCGGACCAGCTGAAACTGGCGCCGCGCCAGGTGCTTGCGATCGAGCAGGCCGATTACGACGCGCTGCCGAATATGGCGGTCACGCGCGGCTTCATCCGCGCCTACGCCAAGGCCGTGCGCCTCGATCCGGCGCCGCTGGTGGCGATGATTGAAGTGGAAAGCACGCTGGGCCACGCCACGGCGACGGTGCGTCCGACCCGGGTAACGGCTTCGTTCAACGAGTCGCGCTTCCCCACGCTGACCGAGCGCCAGGGCAAGCCGATGGGCGCCATCATCGGCGGCATCGCCGTGCGGGCCCTGCTGGCTGCCGCCGGCGCCTGGAAGGCCGGCCTGATTTCGCCGGCCAGCTTCGGCGCAAAAAATCCGGCAGTGACCGGCGAGAGCGCTACCGGCGTGGCGACCACGCCGCTGAACGGCGCCGCCCCGGCTGCGCAGCCGTCCGCCCAGCCGGCCGCACCGGCTGCCGAACAGGCGCCGCTGCAGTCGCCGAACGTGCCGCTGATTTCCGTGCCGCCGCA
>DASWYX010000181.1:0-2679 GCA_036404755.1 Pseudoduganella sp. | reverse complement strand
GTGTTGCGGATTTTTGTCAGGGCCGCCGGCTCAGACGGCGACTTGGGCCTTGCCCGCGTCGGCTGCGGTCCTGGCTTTCAACTGACGATTCACTGCGCTGAGCACCGCCTTGAACGACGCCGTCACGATATTGCTGTCAATGCCGGCGCCGAACAGGGTAGGGCCGTTATCCAGTCGCAGCTCCACATAGCAGGCCGCGCGCGCATTGGCGCCATGGCCGATCGCATGTTCGTGATAGTCCATCAGCTTCACGTCCAGCCCCAGCGCATCGACAAACGCGTCGATCGGGCCATTGCCGCCGCCCTGCAAGGCCATCGGCGCCTTGTTGTGGAACAGCGAGACGTCGATCTGCACCGGCTCGTCGTTGCTCGTATCCTCGACCATCTTGTGCGCGCCGTAGGCGTAAGGCGTGTTCTGCGCCAGGTACTCGCGCTCGAAGATCTCGTAGATGCCTTCGGCCGTGATCTCCAGGCCCGTCTGGTCGGCCACGGCCTGCACCGCGCGGCTGAACTCAATCTGCAGGCGGCGCGGCAGTTCGAGGCCGTAGTCCTGCTCCAGCAGGTAAGCCATGCCGCCCTTGCCGGACTGGCTGTTCACGCGGATCACCGCATCGTAGCTGCGGCCCACGTCCTGCGGATCGATCGGCAGGTAAGGGATTTCCCAAGGCGCGCCTTCTTGCTGCTTGGCGAAGCCCTTCTTGATCGCGTCCTGGTGGGAGCCGGAGAAAGCGGTGAACACCAGGTCGCCGACGTAAGGATGGCGCGGGTGCACGGGGAGCTGGTTGCACTCTTCGACCACCTTGCGCACCGAGTCGATGTCCGAGAAGTCCAGGCCCGGATGCACGCCCTGGGTGTACAGGTTCAGCGCCAGGGTCACCAGGTCCACATTGCCGGTGCGTTCGCCATTGCCGAACAGGCAGCCTTCCACGCGCTCGGCGCCGGCCATCACGGCCAGTTCGGCGGCGGCGATGCCGGTGCCGCGGTCGTTATGCGGGTGCACGGAAATGATGATGGAATCGCGGCGTTCCAGCTTGCGCGACATCCACTCGATCTGGTCTGCGTAGACATTCGGCGTCGAGCATTCGACGGTGGCCGGCAGGTTGACGATCATCTTCTTCTGCGGCGTCGGCTGCCAGATGGCGGAGACGGCGTCCACGATGTGCTTGGCGAAGTCCAGCTCCGTGGTGGAGAAGGATTCCGGCGTGTATTCATAGGTCCAGTCGGTTTCCGGATGCTGGGCCAGCAGCTCTTTCACCAGCTTGGTGCCGTCGGTGGCGATCTTCGTGATCTCTTCGCGGCTGGCGCCAAACACCACTTTACGGAAGACCGGCGCAGTGGAGTTATACATGTGCACGATGGCGCGCTTGGCGCCGATGCAGGATTCCACGGTGCGGCGAATCAGCTCGTCACGCGCCTGGGTCAGCACGATGATGGTCACGTCGTCCGGAATACGATTTTCCTCGATCAGCTTGCGCACGAAGTCGAAGTCCGTCTGCGACGCGGAAGGGAAGCCCACCTCGATTTCCTTCAGGCCGACCTTGATCAGCAGGTCGAAGAACTTCAGCTTCTTTTCCACGCTCATCGGCTCGATCAGGGCCTGGTTGCCATCGCGCAGGTCGGTGCTCATCCAGATCGGCGGCGTGTCGATGGTCTTGTTCGGCCAGGTGCGGTCGTTCAAGTCGATGGTCGGGTAAGCGCGGTATTTCGCGGCTGGGTTCTGCAGCATCATGGTGGTACTCCTGTGTTCTTGAATTTTGGGGAAAGCGTGCTCGATGTGGCGAGAGGCTGCCTGATGGGCCACGGGGCGCTAGACCAGGCAACCGGTCGGTAGCAGTAGCGCTGGTAGTGCAGGCAGCGGACGAAAAGCCTTGGTGGACATCGGTGCAATCTTTCCTGGATTTTGAGAACTTTGCCGGCTTGTGGCCGACGCAGGGTACTTCGTGGCGCCGCGGAACGCGGCGGAAAATCAGGCGCGTGCTGGTAGTAGCGCCTCGGATAGGGCGCTTAGCAGGAAAGCGGATAGGTGCAGATGCGTGAACATGTAGAGCAATGTAAGTGAGCTCATCTGCCTGTGTCAAGGTAATTTTGCAGTGCCGCATGGCGAGCTAATCGCACTTTCGGGTGCTAAAATGCCGACACTGCCGAGGAAAAATAGACCATGGATAAGATCGACCGAGAAATCATCGAGTTATTGCGCGATGATGCGAGGATAAGTTTTAAGGATTTGGGCGAGCGCGTACGCCTCAGCGCGAACACGGTGGCCGATCGCGTGCGCCGCCTGGTGGCCGACGGCGTGATCCGGGGCTTCGAGGCAAGCATCGATCCGGCCGCGCTGGGCCTGCACCTGCAAGCCTATATCGACGTCAAACTGAAGGCCGGCACCAACACCCACGAGTTCGAAACGGTGGTGCAGACCATACCCGGGGTGATGGAAGTCGCGCTGCTGACCGGTAACTACGACGGCCTGCTGCGCGTCGCCTGCCAGGATCAGGCGCATTTGCTGCGCCTGATCGACGCATTGCGCGCGGCCGGCGTGCAGGACACCTACAGCCGCGTGATCCTGCACCAGACCCCGGTGCGCGCGCCGCTGGCCTGAGCGCCGGGCTCTGCCGGTTTCCTTATGTCTGTTTCCGCACCGAACGGCTTCGTGCTGAGTCTTATGCTGGGGGTACGACTCTCG
>DASWYX010000180.1:0-2577 GCA_036404755.1 Pseudoduganella sp. | reverse complement strand
TGCGGAAGGCTTCACCAAGCTGCTGTTCGACGCTGAAACCCACCGCATCATCGGCGGCACGATCGTCGGCACCCACGCCGGCGATATGATCGGCGAGATCGCGCTGGCGATCGAGATGGGCGCCGACGGCGTCGACAACGGCCGCACGATTCACCCGCACCCGACGCTGGGCGAATCGATCGGCATGGCGGCGGAAGTCTATGAAGGCGTCTGCACCGACCTGCCGCCTCCGCGCAAGAAGTAAGCGGTATCCGCTCTGAAAACGCCGCCCGGCTTGCGCCGCGCGGCGTTTTTTTATTCTGCGTGGCGCCGGTAGCGCAGGAAGACGTTGATGGTCAGCCGGCCACGCTGCGGGTCGGCATCCAGCAGGTCCGGCGCATCGATCTGGCCGGAATGGAAGACGGTCGCATCGTAGAAGATGGCGCGGTTGAAGGCGGCCGGCACGGTGCAGATCTTTTCGAAGTAGCGCCCGTCGCCGTTGAAGTAGCAAGGCCCGGCGCCGATCACGCGGCTGAAGGCGTCGTTGTCCATCATTTGCGCCTGGTACAGCAGGAAGTCGATCTGGTCCGGATGGCGCAAGGGGCGGTAAAAGCTGGTGCCGCCCATGCGCGCATCGTCGAACAGGTACATCACCGACGCCACGGCCCCTTCGCCCGGCGGACAGGAACGCGCATCGCGATGGCAGATGCGCTGCTGCGGCATCAGCTCCTCGGGCTTGAGCGTGACCAGTGACATGCGGGTGCTCACGGCCAGCAATTGCGCGCCTTTGAAGGCGGGCAGCAAGTGCTGCGTAAAGTGCTCATGCAAGCGGCGGTCAAACTCCGGCGGCATCGCCTGTTCGATCCCCGGATAGCAGTTGACGGGCGCCGCGACGAATGCCGCGCGCCGCTCCGCAGCCACCTGCACCATCTGCCGGGGATCACTGAAGAAGTCATCCACGACAAGGCAAAAGCCGCCCGCGCCGAGGGGGGCTTTGCGGATCACGGGGCGTGGGTTGAACATGCGGTTTCCTGTACCGGGGCGGCGTGCACTTCGATGCCGCCGCCGGCTGGCCTCATTTCGTGTCCGGCCCCAAATGGAAGGGGGCGAACCAGGTGATGAGGAAGGAGGGGATGGTGGCGGCCATGACGAACCAGAAGTATGAAACGTAGCCGAGCAGTTGCTGCAGGTGTCCGCTGACCAGGCCAGTGACCATCATGCACAGGCCCATCAGGCCGGTGCCAAAGGCGTAGTGGGTGGTGGTGTATTTGCCGGGGGCCAGTTGCTGCATCAGGTAGATCATGAAGCCGACCGAACCGAAGCCGAAGAAGAATTTTTCGACCGTCACGCCAAGGCTGATCAGGACCAGGCTGCTGGGCTGGTAGATCGCCATCAGCAGGAAGGTGACGTTGGGGATGTTCACCGCGCAGCACAGCAGGAAGAGCGTCGGCTGCAGGCCGCGCCTGGCGACGAAGATGCCGCCCAGCAGGGAGCCAAGCAGCACGGCGGCCAGGCCGTAAGTGCCGTAGATGATGCCCAGCAGTTCGTTGGACAGTCCCAGCCCGCCCTTGGCCACGGGATCAACCATGAAGAAGGGCCCGATCTTTTCCAGCAGGCCGATCGACAGGCGGAACAGGAAGGCGAAGCCGATCATCAGCCACACGTCGCGCTTCCCGAAGAAGGTGACGAAGGCGTCCTTCAGGATGAACCAGGCGGCGCCCAGCGAGGCCGGCGCGTCTTCGGCGCGCGAACCTTCGGGCATCACTTTCCAGTGCCATGCCGTCATCACCAGCGTGATGCCGGCCACGATGAAGAAGACGATTTGCCAGGCCGCGATCCAGCTGCCGACATAGTTCGTGTGCAGCCAGCCGCTCAGGAAGACCATGCCGCCCGATGCGACGATCGGGCCAATATTCCAGCTCAGGCTCTGGATGCCGCAATACAGCGACTGCGCGCGCGAGTCCAGGGAGGTCACATACACGCCGTCCGAGGCAATATCCTGCGTCGCGCCGACGAAGGAGAGCAGCACGAACAGCACGACCAGCACCGCCATATAGCCCGGCAGTGACATGGCCAGCGCCACCGCGCCGAAGCCGGCGCCAATCACCAGCTGCGCCACCAGCACGAAGAACTTCTTGGTGCGGTACATCTCGACCACGGGCGCGAACAGCGGCTTGATCGTGTAAGCCAGGATCAGATAGCTCGCATATTCAGCCGCCTTGCCATTGTCCATGCCCAGGTTCTTGAACATGATGGCGGTCACGCTGGTCAGCATCACGTAGGCCAGCGCCATCGTGAAATAGCCGGTCGGTACCCACAGCAGTGGGCTGCGGCGCGCGGGCTGGGTGGACGCGGGCGCGTCCCCAGCCTGCATGGTGGCTTCGTGCTGCATGGTGTCTCCTTTTGTCTTGCTTATTCTATTAGCTGCGCTGGCTCTTGATGAATTCGCGGTACCAGTGCGCGCTGTCCTTCAGGGTTCGCTGCTGCGTGGCGTAGTCGACGTGAATGATGCCAAAGCGCTTGGCATAGCCCGAATTCCATTCGAAATTGTCCATCAGGCTCCAGAGGAAGTAGCCGGCGACGTTCACGCCTGCATCC
>DASWYX010000179.1:0-4092 GCA_036404755.1 Pseudoduganella sp. | reverse complement strand
GTGCCGCAGCGGCGGGCGCCTGGGCGGAGATGGGGGCGAGGGCTTCGGTCCGGACGGGGGCGCGGGCGGTGAAGCGGCTCAAGGGCCAGGACGCGGCGATGGCGAGGGCCGCGAATGCCGCCGCGGCGAGCAGCAACTGCTCGCGGGCCTTCGCCAGAGGAGCGAACACCAGCCGCTCCGGCGCCTGCAGGCCGACGATCCAGGGCGCCTGCCGCAGCCGTGCGAACGCCGTGACACGCGAAGAATCGTCCGATAAACGCCAGCCCTGGAAACCCTGCAAGCCCAGATTAGCCTCCGGGCTCAGCTCCGGCACCTCATTCACATGACGCGTCAGGCGTGCGCGCTGGGGATAGCTGACCAGGTAGCCGTCCGAAGTCATCACATAGGACAAACGCCCATCGCCCTCAAGCTGCGAGGACATCGGCGCCTCCGCTAAAGCAAGGCTGGCTCCCAGCACATACTCCACCTCTCCGTGTGCGTCCAGAACAGGCAGCGCGAACACGACCACCTGCGTCCCAGTCAGCGCGCTATTGAACGGCTGCGACAACAACTCACGCTTCCGCTGCACCACCTCGATGAAATAAGGCCGTGTGCCCGCCGCATAAAGCCGCGATATCGGCGGGCGTGCGCTATAAACCAGCTCGCCGTTGCGCGCAAACAGCGCCACATTCAGGAAAGCGCCGGACAAGGAACTCTGGGCCGCCAGCGCCTGCTGCAGCACGGCCGCGGTGCGTCCCGCTGGTCCCGGCAAGGACTTCGCCAAGGCCGACAATGCCAGCCGCCGCGACGACAACAAACCATCGAAGTGCTCGGCCATCGCCTGTGCGCGCAGCTGCTCCTGCCTGCCGAGCGACTCCTGCAGACCATGCGTAAGCGAGTGCAGCGCCACTGCGGACACGGCGGCGATCACCGCCAGCAGCAGGGCGGCAATGAGGGCGGCATGGACAACGCGGGGCGTGAGCTTGCGCATGAAGGCCTACCAGGTGCAAAGCCGATGACGGTCGCGGCCCTCATTCTTGGCCGTGTACAGCGCCTGGTCCGCCAGCGCGAGGATGGTCGCCGGGTCGTGCGCCCCGTCCGGCACGCCCGCCGCGATGCCAACGCTGATGGTCACGCGCGAAGACGTTGGCGAATCGGGATGCGGCAAATTCAGCGCCGACACGCGCTCGCGCACCCAATAGCCATAACGGTCCGCATCCGGCGCGCCGCAGGCAGGCATCAGCACCACGAACTCCTCGCCGCCATAGCGCGCCACGGTTTCACCCGGCCGCCGGCTGGACGCTTCCAGGGCCCGCGCCACCGCCTGCAGGCACTCGTCGCCACGCTGGTGTCCCAGCGAATCGTTGTAGCGTTTGAAGTGATCGACGTCGATCAGCGCCACGGCCATCGGCAGGCGCTGGCGCCGGTGGCGCGCCACTTCGTTGGCCAGTTGCGTATCCAGGTAGCGCCGGTTGAAAATGCCCGTCAGGCCATCCTTGTTCACCATCGCCTGCAATTGCTGCTGCTGCGCGCGCAAGGAAAGCTGGGTACGGATGCGCGCCCGCACAATGGGCGGGTTGAGCGGCTTGGCGATGAAGTCCACGGCGCCGATTTCCAGCCCCATGACTTCGGACGCGACATCGCTGCCCGCCGTCACGAACAGCACCGGAATGCTGGACGTATCGGAATCGGCCTTGAGCCGGCGGCAGACCTCGAAACCGTCGATATCCGGCAGGGCTACGTCGAGCAGGATCAGGTCCGGCTGCAGCTTGCGCGCGAGCGACAGGCCCTCCTCGCCGCGTGTGGCGAAATTGATGGTCGCCTGGTCGTTCAGCAGCATGGAAAGGAAGCGGATCACTTCCGGGCTGTCGTCGACGATCAGGATCGTTTGATTGGGTACGCTGCTCAAGGGCTCACCTTCTATTGGTCATTCAAGGTCGGCTGCCGCTGCAGCCATTCACGCGCAAGTGTCTCCGTTTGCGCCAATTCCCGCCACACTTCATCGAGTTCGGGGCCCGGCGCGCGCGGCGGATCTTCCAGCATTCTCACTTCGGCCGCCTGCGTCGCCTGCACCACGCGACGCGCCCCCAGCGTGCCGAAGGTGCCGCGCAGCGAATGCAGGCCGCCGGCGGCGCGCGTCAGGTCGCCCCGTTCCACGTCGGAGCGTATCTGGTCGGCCGTTGCCGCGCCATGTTCGAGCGCGCGGGACACCATGTCAACCAGGGCGGCATGATTGCCCAGGCCTCGCGCCGCCAGGTCTTCCAGGTGGCCCACATTGAACGTGCCCTCCGGCGGTTGTGCTGCCTGCTTATGCAGTGCCGGCGGCTCCCCGTTCACATGGCGCAGGATAGCTGAAACGAGGGCAGTGCGGTCAACCGGCTTGGCGACGAAATCGTCCATGCCCGCTGCCTGGCAGGCCGCTCGCTCGTCCAGCGTTACTCCGGCGCTCATGGCGATGACGGGAAGACTCAGCTTCAGTTCCTGCCGGATGTGGCGGGTGGCGGCAAAACCGTCCATTACCGGCATTTGGACATCCATCAGCACCAGGTCGAAACGCGCCGCATCGCCGCGCAGTATCGTCAGTGCCTCCTCGCCGTTATTGGCCACTTCCACGCGGGCGCCCGCACTTTCGAGCAAGCCTTTCGCCACCACCTGGTTGAGCGGATTATCCTCGGCCAGCAGCAGCACAAGGCCCTCCAGCGTGCGGTCCGCGGCCGCAGCGGTGGATGCAGCGGCTGCGGCAGCGGCGGCGGCGGCAGCCGGTGCAGAGCGAGACGGTGCAGAAGGCAGGTTCATACCCTCGCTGCCGTCCACGATGAGGTGCCAGATGGCTGAACGGGTGACCGGGTAGCGCAATTCGGCCTCGCTTTGCGTACCGCTGCCAACGGCGAGCAGTATCGCGCGTGGCGGCAGCGCCCGTGCGGCTTGCACGGCGAAGGCTTCGTCGCAGATCACCAGGGAATAGACGGCGCCGCCTGCCAATGCCGCCTGCAGATCCTGGGCGCTTCCCGCCAGCTCGCAGGAACAGCCCCAGCGGCGCGCCAATTCGCTCATGGCGGCCCGCCCGGACTCCGTCGGACCGGCGTACAGGATGGACATGCCGCGCAGTGGAGCAGGCAGCAGATACTTGTCCGGCAGGCCGCCAGTGCGCAGCGGGATGCTGAAACTGAAGGTGGCGCCTGCGCCCGGCCGGCTTTGTACATCGATCACGCCGCCCATCATGGATGCAAAGCGCTTCGAGATCGCCAGTCCCAGCCCGGTACCGCCAAACTTGCGCGCCATCGAAGCGTCGGCCTGGCTGAAGGGAGCAAACAGGCGCTCCATCTGCTCCGGTTCGATGCCGATGCCGGTGTCCGCCACGTCGAACCGCACATGACCGGGGCGCACGGGATCGAGGCGCACGTGCATGCACACGCTGCCCCGTTCCGTGAACTTGAGCGCATTGCTGACGAGGTTCAGCAGCACCTGCTGCACGCGCTGCGGGTCTCCGTGCAGGCTGACCGGAACTTCAGCATCGACGCGAATGGCCATTTCCAGGCCTTTTTCGCCGCCGGAGACTGCCATTACCGAGGAAATGGCGTCGATCACATCGTCCAGCAGGTAGTCGTCGTCCTCCAGATCGAGCTTGTTCGCTTCGATCTTCGAAAAGTCCAGCACATCGTTGAGCAGGGCAAGCAGCGACTTGCCGGCGCCCGAAATCATGTCCAGGTATTGGCGCTGTTCCGGAGTAAGCGGCGTGCGCGCCAGCACCTGCGCCAGGCCGAGCACCGCGTTCATCGGTGTTCGCAGTTCGTGGCTGATGTTGGCGACAAAGGCGCTCTTGGCCGCACTCGCCGCCTCGGCCTGCGTCTTGGCGTCGCTCAGATCCTTCTCGGCCGCCTTCTCGTCGGTTACGTCGCGCACGATCTTGGCAAAACCGATGCAGCTGCCATGCTCGTCGCGGATCGGAAAAATCTGGGCCAGGCCGAGGAAGGTAGTCCCGTCGCGCCGGCGGCGAAGCCCCATCGCCTCATACTGCCCCAGCTTCAGCGCGGTTTCCAAGCCATCGTCGACGTGGCCTGACACATGCAGCTGGAAGAATGGCCGGCCGATGATTTCGCTCTCGTCATATCC
>DASWYX010000178.1:0-15702 GCA_036404755.1 Pseudoduganella sp. | reverse complement strand
CGGCTGCCGCAGGGCGGGGTCTGACCCTTGGGTCTGACCCAGGTTTTCGGGTTTCAGGTAAGCTACGGCCCCATGAAACCCGTCCGCCAAACCATGTCCAGCATACTTGCGGTCACCCGGTTCTCTCTGCGCGACCTGTTCGCGACTGCCACGCCGACGGTGATCGGCATCGCCGTCGCCCTGGTCGCAGCTTATCTGATCATCGACCCCTATCCGCCGCGCCACGTCACGCTGGGCACGGGGCAGGAAAACAGCGCCTACGAAAACATCGGCAAGCGTTACCAGGCCGCGCTGGGCAAGGACGGCATTGTCGTCGAACTGAAGCGCTCGCAAGGCTCGGCGGACAATCTGCAGCGCCTGAACCAGGGCACGATCGACATCGCCTTCGTCCAGAGCGGCTCCACCAACGAAGTGGAAGCCGAGCGGCGCGGCCTGATGTCGCTGGGCAGCCTGTTCACCGAGCCAATCTGGCTGTTCACGCGCGACGTCAAGAAGATCAGCCACCTGACCCAGTTGAAAGGCCTGAAGATCAACCTCGGTCCGGAAGGCAGCGGCGTGCCGCGCCTGTTCCGCCAGGTGCTGGACGTGAACGGCATCGCCGTCACCGACCTGCAGGCCGGCACGCTGGAAAACACGCCGGCCACGGTGGAACTGCTGGAAGGCCGCATCGACGGCCTGGTCTTCGCCGCCGCGCCGGACGATCCCCTGATCCAGATGCTGCTGCAAACGCCCGGCATCCGCCTGTTCGACTTCACGCAGGCCGAAGCCTATACCCGCCGCCTGCCATTTCTGACCCACGTGACCCTGCCGCGCGGCATCGTGGACCTCGGCCGCGACCTGCCGTCGCGCGATTACCAGCTGATCGCACCGACCGCCACGCTGGTGGCGCGCGAGGACCTGCATCCGGCCCTGGTCGACCTGTATGTGCAGGCGGCGGCGCAAATCCATGGCGGGGCAGGGTGGTTCCAGCAGCAGGGCATGTTCCCTTCGCCGCGCTACACGGAAATTCCGGTGGCGCGCGAAGCGATGAAGTTCTACAAGGACGGTCCGCCCTTCCTGCAGCGCTATATGAACTTCTGGCTGGCGACTTTCTTCGACCGCATGTGGGTGCTGGTACTGACGCTGGGCGCGCTGATCCTGCCGCTGTCGAAAATCGTGCCGCCGCTGTACGTATGGCGCATCCGGTCCCGCGTCTACCGCTGGTATGGGCAGTTGCGCACGGTGGAGCAGGCGCTGGATGACGCGCCGGACGACCGGCGCAAGGAAGTCAGCGAGGAACAGTTGCAGCGCCTGAACGAGATCGAGGAGCGGGTCAATCACCTGTCCGTGCCGCTGTCGTTTGCGGACGAGTTTTATGGCTTGCGCAGCCATATCAATTTCGTCCGCCAGCGCATCCAGGGTGTACGTGAAACTACGTAAAGTGTTGTTTAAAGTGTTGTTTCTACAGGAAGATTAACCAAACCACATGCAATTTTGTTGACTGGGTATACGGTTTAGCCCAATGATATTTGGAGGCCTTCAATAGAAAGGTCGCAAGGGATAGAAAACAACAATCATCCTTTCAGAACCAAATCATCAAAGGGTTAATCATGAGTATTGCGGCACCAAGAAAAGTTCTTGCAGTAAGCATTGCCTCGCTGTTCGCTACCGGCATGGCCGTAGCGCAAACCCAGACCGCTCCGGCTGATGAGAGCGTCGGCACCGTGGTCGTGACCGGTACCCGCGTTTCCAACCGCACCGTGCTGGACACCGCCGCACCCGTGGACGTGATCAGCGCCGAATCGCTGAAAAACTCCGGCGTGCCGGAAATCACGCAGGCGCTGTCCGTCGCCCTGCCGTCGCTGAACTTCCCGCGCCCCGGCCTGGCCGACGGCACCGACACCATCCGCCCCGCCACCCTGCGCGGCCTGGCCCCTGACCAGACCCTGGTGCTGGTGAACTCCAAGCGCCGCCACACGTCCGCGCTGGTCAACCTGAACGGCACGATCGGCCGCGGTTCCGCCGCCGTGGACATGAACACCATCCCGACCGCGATGGTGAAGTCGATTGAAGTGCTGCGCGACGGCGCTTCCGCCCAATACGGCTCGGACGCCATTGCCGGCGTGGTCAACGTGCGCCTGCGCGATGACCGCAAGGGCGGCGAGGGCACCATCAGCTACGGCAAGCGCGATACCGAATACGAATTCTCCCCGGTCCCGGGCCCGGCCGGCGCCACCTGGGATACCTCCGTCAACTCGCGCAAGCGCACCGACGGCGGCATCTTTACCGCCAGCGTCTGGAAAGGCCTGGAGCTGGGCGAAGACGGCTTCCTGACCTTCGCGCTGGAGCACAAGAACCAGAAGCACACCGAACGCAGCGGCTGGGACACCCGTGCCCAGTACCCGCTGGTGAACGGCGCCTTCGATCCGCGCGAAAAGACCATCGACCGCTTCAACGCCTGGTACGGCGAGCCTGAACTGAAGCAGAACACCGTGTTCGCCAACGCCGGCTACAACCTGGGCGGCAGCGCCAAGCTGTATGGCTGGGCGAGCTACCAGGACCGCGACGCGCGTTCGGCCGGTTTCTTCCGCCGTGCGGTGCAGGACCAGAACATCATCAGCATTTACCCGAACGGCTACCTGCCGATCATCGCGCCGACCGTCAAGGATTACAGCGCCGCGCTGGGCGTGACCTGGACGCAGGGCGAGTGGGACTTCGACGCGTCCCTGGTGTACGGCAAGAACAAGATGGACTTCAGCATCGAGAATACGCTGAACCGCTCCCTCGGCCCGACCAGCAAGACCGTATTCAACGCCGGCGGCTTCGCCTATGACCAGGTGACGGCCAACCTGTCGGCTGTGCGCCAGTTCGAAGTGGGCCTGTCTTCGCCGTTGAACCTGGCCGTTGGCGCTGAAGCGCGCAACGAAAGCTACCAGCTGAATGCCGGCGAGCCGGATTCCTGGCGCAATGGCGGCGTGCTGCTGGCCAGCGGCGCGCCGGCGCCGTCCGGCGCCCAGGTGTTCCCTGGCTTCCGTCCGACCGATGAATCGGATACCAGCCGTCGCGCCTATTCGGTGTATGCCGACCTGGAAGCGAACGTGACCAAGGAATTCCTGGCGTCCTTCGCCGTGCGCGGCGAGCACTACACGGACTTCGGCAACAACTGGTCCGGCAAGCTGGCAGGCCGCTACAACTTCGCGCCGGAATTCGCCCTGCGCGGCTCGGTGCAGAACGGCTTCCGCGCGCCTTCGCCGCAGCAGCAGAACTTCACCTCGACCGCGACCAACTTCATCAACGGCGTGCCGTTCGACATCACCACCTTCAAGCCGACCGCTGCGGCCGCGGTGGCGCTGGGCGCAAAGCCGCTGGATGCGGAAAAGTCCACCAACTTCTCGCTGGGCGCAGTGAGCAAGCTGGGCAAGGCGAGCCTGACGATCGACGCCTTCCAGATCAAGATCCGCGACCGCATCGTGCTGTCCGAGAACCTGACCCAGGCCAATGTGCGTAACTACCTGAGCAGCCTGGGCTTCATCGGCGTGGGCGGCGGCCGCTTCTTCATCAACGGCGTGAACACCACGACCCGCGGTGTGGACGTCGTCGGCAACTACCCGTGGAACGCAGGCGCGGCCGGCAAGTTCGACCTGACCCTGGCAGGCAACTACACGAAGACGGAAGTGACGAAGACGCCGGTCACCGCGCAGCTGGCGGCACTGAACCCGGCGCCGGTGCTGTTTGACCGCGTCAACGTGCTGACCTTCGAACGCGGCACGCCGAAGACCAAGTTCACGGCCAGCGGCCAATGGTCGCTGGGCCCATGGGGCGCTACGCTGCGCGCTACCCGCTACGGCTCCGTGCTGCAGCCTGGTACCACGGCTAATCTGGACTTCGTGCTGGGCGCGAAAACGCTGGTGGATCTGGAGGGACGTTACAAGATCACGTCCAACCTGACCGCTGCCGTGGGCGCGGAGAACCTGTTCGACCAGTATCCGGATGCGTATCCGGCCAACCTGAATACGACGGGTAATGCACCGTTCGGTAACTACTCGCCGTTTGGCCGCTCGGGACGCTTCATCTATGCTCGTCTGAGCTACTCGCTGTAAAACCTAAAACCGGGGTCAGACCCAAGGGTCTGACCCTTGCCCCGCGGCTGTCGCGTAACGGGGTCAGACCCTTGGGTCTGACCCGGTGTTCGGTTCAAGCGCCGAGCCAGGGCAAGCCATGCCTGCACCACCCGCCAACGCTCTTGCGGTGCCCCTCCGCATCCTTATCCCCCTCAAACCCCTCCAGGATGTCATAGCACTGCGCATAGCCATGCTCCGTCGCCAGCTTCGCCGAGTGCCTCGAGCGCACGCCCGAACGGCACAGGAACAGCAGCACATCCTCCTTCCCCGTCTGCGCCGCCAGCTGCGCAAGGAAATCCGGATTCGGCGTTCCGCCCGGATACAGGCTCCACTGCACGGCCACATGCTGCTCCGGCGGGATATTCACGCGGCCGACCCAGTCGCGTTCGGCGTTGGTGCGCACGTCGACCAGCTTCACATGCGGATCGCCCTGGATCAGCGCAAACGCTTCCTGCGGCGTGACCGCGCCGGCGTAGGCGCCGGGGGAACGCTGTTGCGCGCGGTCCAGAATTTCGGAGGTGGAACTCATGGTTAGTTTTCCTTTATCATGGCATGCACCGCAATGATGCATTTTCAGTTAATCGCGCGATTTCGCACCAGTCGGGTGCAAAATGGAAGGAATGCACCACGGCGGTGCGCACATTTTTGGCTCAGCCGTAGGGATTTGCTTGGCACGATTTCTGCTTAATGTACCACCAGCTTTTGCCGCAGCCTAGCGCGCGGCAGTTTTTTCACTTAGGAGATATGCAATGGCAATGACCGCCGCAGACGTTCTGAAGATGGTAGCAGATCACGAAGTCAAGTTTGTTGACTTCCGTTTCGCCGATACCCGTGGCAAGGAACAGCACGTAACCGTGCCCGTTTCCCACTTCGACATCGACAAGTTTGAGTCGGGTCACGCTTTCGACGGCTCTTCGATCGCTGGCTGGAAAGGTATTGAAGCTTCGGACATGATTCTGCTGCCGGACCCGAACACTGCCAACATCGATCCGTTCATGGAAGAGACCACCCTGTTCATGCAGTGCGACGTGATCGAACCGTCGGACGGCAAGGGCTACGACCGTGACCCGCGCTCGATCGCCAAGCGCGCTGAAGCCTACCTGAAGTCCTCCGGCCTGGGCGACACCGCCTACTTCGGCCCTGAGCCAGAATTCTTCATCTTCGACTCCGTGAAGTGGAAGATCGACATGTCCGGCGCGATGGTCAAGATCGACTCCGACGAAGCTTCCTGGTCTACCGACAAGGATATCGAAGGCGGCAACAGCGGCCACCGTCCGACCGTCAAGGGCGGCTACTTCCCGGTTCCTCCGGTCGACTCCTTCCAGGACATGCGTTCCGAAATGTGCCTGATCCTGGAATCGATGGGCATCCCGGTTGAAGTGCACCACCACGAAGTGGCTGGCGCCGGCCAGAACGAAATCGGCACCAAGTTCTCCACCCTGGTGGAACGCGCCGACTGGACCCAGAACCTGAAGTACGTAGTCTGGAACGTTGCCCACAGCTACGGCAAGACCGCTACCTTCATGCCTAAGCCTATCGTTGGCGACAACGGTTCCGGCATGCACGTGCACCAGTCGATCTGGAAAGACGGCAAGAACCTGTTCGCAGGCGACGGCTATGCCGGCCTGTCCGACTTCGCGCTGTACTACATCGGCGGCATCATCAAGCACGCCAAGGCGCTGAACGCGATCACCAACCCGGGCACCAACTCGTACAAGCGCCTGGTTCCTGGCTTCGAAGCGCCGGTCAAGCTGGCTTACTCGGCACGCAACCGTTCCGCATCGATCCGTATTCCGCACGTGGCAAATCCGAAGGGCCGCCGTATCGAAACCCGCTTCCCGGACCCGCTGGCCAACCCGTACCTGTGCTTCGCCGCCCTGATGATGGCCGGCCTGGACGGCGTGCAGAACAAGATCCACCCGGGCGAAGCAGCGTCGAAAGACCTGTACCACCTGCCGCCGGAAGAAGATGCACTGATCCCGACCGTCTGCGCTTCCCTGGAAGAGGCCCTGGATCACCTGAACAAGGACCGCGAGTTCCTGACCCGCGGCGGCGTCTTCACCGACACCATGATTGACGCTTACATCGAGCTGAAGATGCAGGAAGTGACCCGCATGCGCATGACCACCCATCCGGTGGAATTCGACATGTACTACTCCCTGTAATAGGCGGAACCGCGGCGGATCATTGATTCGCCTTGATATGCCGATAACAAAAAACGCGAGGCGGCATTGCTTTCCTCGCGTTTTTTTTCGGATGTTGTATAGTCGGGGCATGAACACTCGCACTCTCGTACTGCAGGGCCTGGCCCTGATTGCCCTGAGTGGCGCGGCACAGGCGCAGCAAATTTATCTGTGCGTTGATGCCAGCGGACACAAGGAGCTGACCGACACCCGCAAGGGCGCTAATTGCAAGCCGCTGGACCTGCCGAACCCGTCGATACCGGCGCCGGCCCGCGAGGGCAGCCGCCTGCGTCCGCCGCCGGCAGCGCCGGCCCCTGCGCTGGGCACGCCGGGCAACTTCCCGCGCGTGGACAGCGCCGAGCAGAAAGCGCGCGATGCGGACCGCCGTGCCATCCTGAACGACGAGCTCAACACCGAAAACAAGAAGCTGGCCGAGCTGCGCAAGGAATTCAATAACGGCGAACCCGAACGCCGGGGCGACGAGCGCAACTATGCCAAGTACCTGGACCGCGTGGCCACGCTGAAAGACAGCATCGCCCGCTCCGAACAGAATGTGGAAGCGTTGAAGCGAGAACTCGCCAACATCAAATGAGCATCGTGAGCAATATCGCCGCGCGCGCGGCCGCCGCCATTGCGCGGCCGCCTGCGTTCGCCGGCCTCGACCTGCTGGCCTCGGCCGTCGTCATGGTCGACGCGCAGGGTCATATCAGTTTCGCCAATGCGGCAGCGGAAAACCTGCTGGAGAGCTCGGTAAAGGCGCTGTCGCGCCTGCAGCTGGGCAGCCAGTTCACCAATCCTGCCGAACTCGAGCACATCGTCGCGCAGGCGCGCGAGCACAAGTTCTCGGACGTGCGCCAGGAACTGGTGCTGGAGCGGGCAGGGCGCGAGCCGCTGCACGTGCACGTGATCGCCAGCGCGCTCGACGAGCCGCCGGATACCGTGCTGATCGAGTTCCGCGAAATCGTGCAGCAAATGAAGCAGGACCGCGAAGAGCGCCTGCTGGACCAGAGCCAGGTCAACAAGGAGCTGATCCGCAACCTGGCCCATGAAATCAAGAACCCGCTGGGCGGCATCCGCGGCGCGGCCCAGTTGCTGGAAATGGAATTGCCGCCGCTGCACCTGACCCAGCTGCGCGAATACACCCAGGTCATCATCAAGGAAGCGGACCGGCTGCAAACCCTGGTCGACCGCCTGCTGGCGCCGCACCGCCGGCCGCATATCGTGGGCGACGTCAATATCCACGAAGTGCTGGAGCGCGTGCGCAGCCTGATGCTGGCCGAGTTCCCCAGCGGCCTGGTGATCCACCGCGACTACGACGCGTCCTTGCCCGAGTTCCGCGGCGACAAGGAACAGCTGATCCAGACCGTCCTGAACATCGCCCACAACGCGGCGCAGGCCCTGGCCAGCCGCATCGAAAAAGGCGATGCCGAGATCGTTTTCAAGACCCGCGTGGCACGCCAGGTGACCATGGCAAAAGTACGTTACAACCTGGCATTAGATTTGCATATCATCGACAACGGACCGGGCATTCCACCGGCCATCCGTGACCGCATCTTCTACCCCCTGGTCTCGGGGCGCGATGGCGGCAGCGGACTGGGCCTGACCCTGGCCCAGACTTTCGTACAACAGCACCTCGGCGTGATCGAGTGCGAAAGCCGGCCTGGAATGACGGACTTCAGGATTTTGTTGCCCCTGCCATAAGCCGGGGCGTGATATGCGGAGAATCACAGCTACATGAAACCAATCTGGATAGTTGACGACGACGAATCGATCCGCTGGGTACTGGAAAAAGCGTTGGCGCGGGAGAACCTCGCCACCAGGAGTTTTGCCAATGCGCGCGATGCCATCGCCGCACTCGATAGCGAGACACCGCAAGTGCTGGTGTCCGACATCCGCATGCCGGGCGATTCCGGCCTCGACCTGCTTTCGATCGTCAAGGAACGCCACCCGGGCTTGCCGGTCATTATCATCACGGCCTTTTCCGACCTGGATTCGGCCGTTGCGGCCTTCCAGGGCGGCGCCTTCGAGTACCTGGCCAAGCCCTTCGATATCGACAAGGCCGTTGAACTGATCCGCCGTGCGCTGGACGAAAGCCTGCGCGAAGCCAGCGTGGAATCAGGCCCGGCCGACACGCCGGAAATCCTGGGCCAGGCGCCGGCGATGCAGGAAGTCTTCCGCGCCATCGGCCGCCTGTCGCAATCGAATGTGACGGTGCTGATCACGGGCGAATCGGGCACCGGCAAGGAGCTGGTCGCACGCGCGCTGCACAAGCACAGTCCGCGCGCTTCACAGCCTTTCATCGCGATCAATACGGCAGCCATCCCCAAGGATCTGCTGGAATCGGAGCTCTTCGGCCATGAACGGGGCGCCTTTACCGGCGCCCAGACCACGCGCCGCGGCCGCTTCGAACAGGCCGAGGGCGGTACGCTCTTCCTCGATGAAATCGGGGACATGCCCTTCGATTTGCAGACGCGCCTGCTGCGCGTGCTGTCCGATGGCCACTTCTACCGCGTCGGCGGGCACCAGCCGCTGAAGGCGAACGTGCGCGTCATTACCGCCACCCACCAGAACCTGGAGCAGCGGGTACGTGACGGGCTGTTCCGCGAAGACTTGTACCATCGCCTGAACGTAATCCGCCTGCGCCTGCCCAGTTTAAGGGAGCGCCGCGAGGACATCCCCATTCTGGTGCGCCACTTTTTGGTGCAGAGCGCCAAGCAGCTGGGCGTGGAAGCCAAGCGCATGAGCGACGCCACGCTGACCTTCCTGCAGGGCCTGGAACTGCCGGGCAATGTGCGTCAGCTGGAAAACCTGTGCAACTGGATCACGGTGATGGCGCCCGGCCAGACCGTGGAGGTGAAAGACTTGCCGCTGGAGCTGACCCAGGGCCAGGAAACGCCGTCGCTCGCGAACACCGCGAGTGCGGGCCCCGCCGTCGCCGAGCATGTGATGCCCCAGCATCACGGCACCGTCGTGCATGCACCGGAACAGCGCAGCGCCGCCGCCCCGGACGGTTGGCTCAGCCTGCTCGAACTGCAGGCGGCTGGGATGTTGTCCAGCGGACAGCAGGAAGTCATGGCCGTGCTGGGACGGCAGTTTGAGTCCGCTTTGATCCGAACTGCGCTTAAGTACACGCATGGACGCAAGAACGATGCGGCAATTCGCCTGGGCATCGGCCGTAACACCATCACGCGCAAGATTGCCGAATTGGGCATCGACGGCGCGAAAGATGACTGACACTTTCCTTACGTTTTGGGACGAATGAGAACCGGATCGCATCAGATGCGATCCGGATGTCATCGTTTTGTCACATCGTTACCACAAGGTAGCCTCTTTTTACACTTATTGCCTTCTCCTAATATTTCCTTATTTCCAGACATCAGTTAAGTTACCTCTCGTTACAAGTAGAAAACAAAAGATACATTTGTAAAGAGTTGGACTTTTTTTGTTGTTCACACTGGGAGAAGGCAGGAATGATTCAAGAAAAGACTTTGTCACGCGCCGTAAGGCTCGTCGTATCCGGCGGGTTGCTGATGGGCGCGAGTACGCTCGCTTTCGCACAAGAAGGAGAGAAGATCCAGGCGGTACAAATTACCGGCACCCGCATCACCAGCCCTGGCGCCACCTCGAACAATCCGATTTCGTCCATTTCGGCGGAAGAAATCAAAGCTTCCCAGCCGGTGGCGGTGGAAGAATTCTTCAAGGACCTGCCAGCTTCCGTGCCAGCCGTCGGCCCGGGCACCAATAATGGTACCGCCGGCGCGGCCACCATCGACCTGCGCGGCCTCGGCACCAACCGCACCCTGGTGCTGGTGAATGGCCGCCGCGTCGTGCCGTTCAACCTGAACGGCGTGGTCGACACCAACTCCATTCCTATCGCACTGCTGAGCCGCGTTGACCTGGTAACGGGCGGCGCTTCCGTGGTGTATGGCGCCGACGCCGTGTCCGGCGTGGCCAACTTCAACCTGAACCGCAAGTTCACCGGCGTCGACCTGACCACGTCCTACGGTGTGTCGGAAGAGGGCGATGCCAAGCGCCGCCGTACCGACCTGACCCTGGGCGCCAAGCTGGACGAAGGCCGCGGCAATGTGGTCATGTCCATCGGCAAGACCAAGGCCGACCCGCTGACCCAGGGTTCCCGTCCTTACGGCGTGACCAACCTGAACTCCGTCACGGGCGCCGGCACCGGCTCCGCCACCACCATCCCGTCCGCCTTCTCCACCAGCCAGGGCACGGGCGGCACGACCGCGCTGTCCGGCGCGTGGCAGCTCGACCCGGCGACGGGCAAACTGGTGCAGCCGGTCGTGCCGTACAACACCAACCCGCTGAACTACTACGTCACCGGCCTGGAGCGCACCCAGGCGACGGCGCTGGGCAACTACAAGATCAATGAATACGCCGAAGTGTATTCGGACGTGTTCTACACTACCTCCAAGGTCGCCTCGACCCTGGCGGAATCGGGCACTTTCGGCAACACCTTCCAGGTACCGATCGGCAACCCGTTCATTCCTGACGCCATGCGCCAGCAGCTGTGCGAACGCCGCGGCATTTCGCTTACGAACTGCGTACCCGGCAACGCCACCATGGTGCCGCTGCTGGTCAACCGCCGCTTCGTCGAGCTGGGCCCGCGCTTCAACAACTTCGACACCAAGACCCTGCAGTACACCGTGGGCGTGAAGGGCGAGCTGCCGTACGAGTGGAACTATGACGCGTACTGGAGCCGCGGCACGTCGGACCAGTCGCAGACCCGCCAGAACTGGGGTTCGCTGTCCAAGGTGGGCCAGGCGCTGAACGCCCTGTCCAAGACCGCTTGCGTGAATTCGGCCAACGGCTGCGTACCGCTGAACGTGTTCGGCGCCGCCGGCTCGATCACGCCGGAAATGCTGAAGTTCATCAACCTGTCGGCTATCCTGAACCAGTCCGTGCAGCAGGACGTGGGCGCCATCACCTTCTCCGGCGACCTGGGCGAAAAAGTGAAGTCGCCATGGGCCAACAACCCGATCGCCCTGGCGCTCTCGCTGGAACACCGCAAGGTTTCGGCCAGCACCCAGTCCGACAGCGCTTCCCAGATCCAGGGCGAAGTGCTGGGCACCGGCGCGCCGACTCCGGACCGTGCCGGTACCTTCAAGATGCGTGAAGCCGCGATCGAAGGCTCCATCCCGCTGATCGCCGACAAGCCTTTCATCAAGGCCCTGAACTTCGAGACCGGCTACCGCCGCACCGAGTTCGAAACTTCCAGCAAGCAAAGCTACGGCAGCTGGAAGGGCGGCGGCGAATGGCAGCCGATCCAGACCCTGCGCTTCCGCGGCATGGTGCAGAAGGCGACCCGCGCACCGAACGTGAACGAACTGTTCGCACCGGTGGTGACCGGCCTGTCCAACCTGGCGGTCGACCCTTGCCAGGGCACCCGCATCAACAAGGGTGAAGCCAACACTGCGGGCACCCTGTCCAACCTGTGCCGCCTGACCGGCGTGCCGCTGTCCGAAATCGGCAGCCTGCCGGCTCCGTCCTCGGGCCAGATCAACAACGCCAGCGGCGGCAACCCGAACCTGGGCCCTGAAGAAGCCAAGACCAAGACCCTGGGCTTCGTATGGGAGCCGGCGCCGCGCCTGATGGTGTCGCTCGACTACTACAAGATCGACATCGAGAAGGCCGTGTCCTCGCCGTCCACCACCGACATCCTGGATGGCTGCTACAGCGCCGCCCAGAATCCGGGCCTGACGCTGAACGCTGCCTGCGGCATGATCGGCCGTAACACCATCAACGGTACCTTCAACGGCGTTGAATCGAGCGGCGTGCTGACCCCGCAGTCCAACCTGGGCACCCAGACCACGTCCGGCTGGGACCTGAACGCGGCCTACCGCTTCAATGCCAACCAGGTTGGCCTGGACAGCAAGTGGGGCAGCTTCGACGTCTCCTTCAACTACAACCAGGTGCAGGAGTACAAGTTCCGCGCGACCCCGACTTCGATCGAGCGTGACTGCCTGGGCTACTACTCGGTGGCCTGCAACAACGTGGTGAACGCCCCTGTGTTCAAGCGCAAGTTCAACCAGCGCACCAACTGGAGCATCGGCTCCTTCGTGGTGGGCTACAACTGGCGTTACATGAGCGCGGTGAATGAGGAGCCAGGCGGCCAGGACTTCCTGCCGGCCTTCGCCCACATCAAGGCCTTCAACTACCTGGACCTGAACGGCGTGTACAACTTCAATAAGAACATCCGTATCAACCTGTCCATCAAGAACGCAACCGACAAGAAACCGCCTATCGTCGGCGGCACCATTGGCGGCACCGGCCCGAACAGCGGCAACACCTTCCCGCAGACGTATGACGCGGTGGGCCGCTACTTCACCGTCGGCGCGACCGTCAAGTTCTGATCGCTGCAAGATAAGCCTGTTTTCAGGTAAGCTCCGGGTTGCAAGACCCGGAGCTTTTTTTATTTTGTGAGAATCCCATGCTGATCAACTGTGTCGCCTACCAGAACGGCCGCAAGCTGGCCGATATCCCGGTGGAGGACATCAGCGACTATGTCGCCCGCGAAGACTGCTTCGTCTGGGTCGCCCTGCGCGATGCCACGTTCGAGGAATTGCAGGTCATGCGCGTCGAATTCGGCCTGCACGAACTGGCGGTGGAAGACGCCCAGCGCGGCCACCAGCGGCCCAAGATCGAGGAATACGGCGATTCGATCTTTGCCGTGCTGAAGATGCTGGAAATGGGCGAGGACGATGAACTGGCCGTGGGCGAGGTGGATATCTTTGCCGGACCGAATTTCGTGCTGTCCAACCGCCAGGGCAGCAGCCAGGATTTCCTCGGCGTGCGCGCCCGCGCCGAACGTGAGCCGCACCTGCTGAAGCAGGGCGCCGGCTTCGTGCTGTATGCGCTGATGGATGCGGTGGTCGACCGCTATTTCCCCATCGTCGATACGCTGGAGTCGGAGCTGGAGCAGATCGAGGAGCGCATCTTCATCCGCGGCTCCCAGCGCGACAGCATCCAGCGCCTGTATGCCCTGAAGCGCAAGGTGATGATGATGCGCCATTGCGTGGCGCCCTTGCTCGACGCGATCGGCAAGCTGCACGGCGGCCGCGTGCCGGCCGTGTGCCTGAACAGCCAGGAATACTTCCGCGACGTGCACGATCACCTGTACCGCATCAACGGCATCCTCGACACCATCCGCGATACCATCGGTACCGCCATCCAGGTCAACCTGTCCATGGTGGCGCTGGAGGAGGGGGAGGTCAACAAGCGCCTCGCCGCCTGGGCCGCTATCTTCGCGGTATTGACGGCATTTGCCGGCATCTGGGGCATGAACTTCAAGAATATGCCGGAGCTGGACTGGCGCTGGGGCTATCCCATGGCGCTGGTGCTGATGTTTTCCGTCAGCTTCTACCTGTACCGCCGATTCCGCCGCGCCGGCTGGTTATAGCTATATAATCGACAGAACCCAAAAGCTGGGTCAGACCCAAGGGTCCGACCCTCGGGCATGACCCGGGTTTTAGGTTTGCAACCTCCAGGAGGGGCGGCATGGTCGATGACGAAATGCTGTTCGATGACGAGGGCGCGGCGCCCGCCTCGCAGGCCTCGCTGCAGCCTTGGGAAATCCTGGTTGTGGACGACGAGGAAGCGGTGCACCAGGTCACCCGCCTGGTCATGGGCGACTTCAGTTTTGACGGCCGCCCGGTGCACTTCACCCACTGCTACTCCGCCGCCGAGGCGCGCAATGTGCTGCAGCGCGCCGGCCAGTTCGCCCTGATCCTGCTGGACGTGGTGATGGAAACCGAGCACGCCGGCCTGGACCTGGTGCGCTACATCCGCGAAGAACTGGGCGATGCCCTGGTGCGCATCGTGCTGCGCACCGGCCAGCCGGGCCAGGCGCCGCAAGCCGTGGTGCTGCGCGGCTACGACATCAACGATTACCGCGAAAAGACCGAGCTGACCCACGCCAGGCTGAGCGCCGTGTTCTATGCCGGCCTGCGCGCTTGGCGCGACCTGATGCGCCTGGAGCGGGCACGCGCCGGCCTGCGCCGCTCGATCGATGCCATCACCCAGGTGTGCGACGCGGATAACCTGCGCCAGTTCGGGTCCGCCGTGCTGGAACAGGCGGCAGCCGTGCTGGGCGCCGAAGGGCAGGGCGTGTGCGCCAGCCGCCTCAACGCCTATGCCGCGGCCCAGCAGATCGGGCGGCTGCAGGTGCTGGCCGCCACGTCCGCCTATGCCGGCCTGGCGCCGCAGGAAAGCCTGGACCATCTGCCGCCGGCGGTGCGCGAAGCGTTCACGCGCTGCATGATCGAACAGCGCGACCATTACGGCGACACCTGGTACGCCTGCTACTACCGCACGCGCGAAGGCAACGAGTGCTTTCTCTACATGGACTTCGCCCAGCCGGTGGCGGAAGAACAGCGCGAGCTGCTGGCGCTGTTCGCCGCCAACGTCGCCATCACTTATGAAAAGCTGCTGCAGCGCGAAGAGCTGAGCGCCACGCAGTCCGCCCTGGTCGCCATCATGGGCGAGGCGATCGAAACGCGCTCGGCGGCCGCCGGCGGCCACGTGGAGCGCGTCGGCGAGATTGCCGCCATGCTGGGCGAGGAGCTGGACATGCCGCCGGCCGCCGTGCGCCAGCTGCGCCAGGCGGCGCCCCTGCACGATATCGGCCACGCCGGCGTGCCCGACGCCATCCTGCTGCATCCCGGTGCGCTCGATGCGGCGCAGTGGGAGCGCATGCGCCTGCACTGCGATATCGGGGCGGACATGCTGTCGCGTTCGAACCAGCCGGTGCTGCAGCTGGCGGCGCGCATCGCGCGCGAGCACCATGAGCGCTGGGACGGCAAGGGTTACCCGCGCCGCCTGGGTGGCGCCCAGATCTGCCTGCCTGCCCGCATCACGGCGCTGGCGGACTTTGTCGACGCGATGGCCAGTCCGCGTCCCTGGCGCGGCCCGCACACGCTGGACGAGGCCCTGCAGGCCGTGGCGGACGATCAGGGCCGGCGCTTCGATCCGGCGCTGGCAAGCCTGCTGCTGTCGCGCGGCGACTGGCTGCGCGCCCTGTACCAGATGCAGCCGGCCCGGGAAGGAGGCCCACCATGAGCACCCCGCTGTACCCGCCTGGCGATGCGCGCATCCTCGCCGAGGCGGCGCTGCGGTCCATCACGGCTGCCACGGCGCGCGCACGGGGCGAGGAATTCTTCCGCGTGCTGGTGCATGACCTGGCCCAGGCGCTGGACGTGATGTACGTCATCTGCGGCCGCGTGATCACCATGCCCGACGGGCAGGAAGGCATACGCACGCTGGCCGTCTGGGGGGGGCAGGTCTTCCAGCCTAACATCGAATACAGCCTGCAGCATACGCCGTGCAGCAATGTGAAGGACCAGACCATGTGCTTCCACGGCAGCGGCATCCAGCAGGATTACCCGCTCGATGCGCTGCTGGTG
>DASWYX010000177.1:0-2391 GCA_036404755.1 Pseudoduganella sp. | reverse complement strand
GCTGGCCACGGCGCTGCTGCTGGTGTGCGGCTTCGTATCCTACTGGGCGCTGCACCAGCGCCGCCGGCGCATGGAGGAAAAAGTGGCGTCCGCGCGTGAGCTGGAGAGCCGGATCGCCGAGCGCACGCACCAGCTGCGCGAGACCAACCAGAACCTCGAATACAAATACACCAAGCTGCAGCAAACGGAAAAAATGCTGCGCTCCACGCAGAATGAACTGGTCCAGGCGGGCAAGCTCGCCATGCTGGGACAGATGGCGGCCGGCATGACGCATGAACTGAACCAGCCCTTGGCCGCGATCCGCGCCTTTGCCGACAACGCCCGCACCTTCCTGGCGCGCGGCCAGTCGGAGCAGGCGGCCGGCAATCTGTCCCATATCAGCGATGCGGCGGCGCGCATGGGCGCCATCATCAGCCAGTTGAAGGGCTTTGCCCGCAAGGACGAAACCATTACCCAGGTCGATTTGGCGCGTGCAGCCCGCGCCTCCGCCTTCCTGCTGGAGAGCGATTTCCGGCACCGCGATGTCGCGCTGGAGATCAACACCGGCGAGGAGCAGGTGCTGGTGGCTGGCGATACCGTCCGCATCGAACAGGTGCTGATCAACCTGATTCGTAATGCGCTGGACGCGGTCGAAGGCTCGCCAACACGGCGCGTATGCGTCTCGCTGGACCGCGCCGAGGGACAGGGCATCGTGCGCATTCGCGATACAGGTCCGGGCATTTCGGACGACGTGGCGGCGCATCTGTTCGAGCCGTTTTTCACGACCAAGCCGACCGGCAAAGGCCTGGGGCTTGGCCTGGCGATTTCCTCGTCCATCGTGCAGGCCATGAACGGCCAGCTCACGGCGCGCAACCGCGAAGACGGCGGCGCGGAATTCGAGGTACGCTTTCCACTGATGAATGAAGGAGCACAAGAGTGAGCGCTTTGCAGGCGATCCTGGTTGAAGACGAAGCCACGCTGCGCCTGGCTACGGCGCAGACGCTGGAACTTGGCGGCTTTGCCGTGCAGGCTTGCGCGAGCGCGGAAGAAGCTTTGTCCCTGCTGCGCGCGGACTTCGGCGGCGTGATCGTGACCGATGTGCGCCTGCCCGGCCAGTCCGGCCTTGAGCTGCTGGCCCAGGTGGTAGCGCTGGATGCCGAGTTGCCGGTCATTGTGGTCACCGGCCACGGCGATGTGAGCATGGCGGTTGCGGCCATGCGCGCGGGCGCGTACGACTTCATCGAGAAGCCTTTTTCGTCCGACCGCCTGATGGATGCGGTGAAGCGCGCGCAGGAGCGCCGTTCCTTGGTGCTGGAGAACCGTTCGCTGCGCACGGCGCGCGCCCTGCATCCGGACATGCCTGACCTGATCGGCCGCTCGCAGGCGATCGAGCATCTGAAGGTGGTGGTGCGCAATGTGGCGCCGGCCGGCGTGGATGTGCTGATCAATGGCCAGACAGGCACCGGCAAGGAGGTGATGGCGCGTCTGCTGCACGCGGCCAGTGGACGCAAGGGCAATTTCGTCGCGATCAATTGCGGTGCGCTGCCGGAGTCCGTGTTCGAGAGCGAAATTTTCGGCCACGAGGCGGGCGCGTTCACGGGCGCGCAGAAGCGCCGCATCGGCAAACTGGAATTCGCCAATGGCGGGACCGTGTTCCTGGACGAGATCGAGAGCATGCCGATGTCGCTGCAGGTTAAGCTGCTGCGCGTGCTGCAGGAGCGCCGGCTGGAGCGCCTCGGCGGGAACGAGGGCGTGTCTTTGGATGTGCGCATCGTGGCGGCGAGCAAGGCGGACTTGCTTGCCTTGAGCGCGCTGGGGCAGTTTCGTGAGGATCTCTATTACCGCATCGGCGTGGTCACCATCGACTTGCCGCGCCTGCGCGACCGGCGCGAAGATATTCCGCTGCTGCTGGCGCATTTCACGCGCGAGGCGGCGCAGCGCTATCAGCGTCCGCTGCCGGAATGGACGCCGGAGCAGATGGCGTCCTGGCAGGCGGCGGACTGGCCGGGCAATGTGCGCGAGCTGCGCAACTTCGCAGAGCGCTTGACCTTGGGACTCGTGCCCGCGGTCGCGCCGCCTGCGAGTCCTTCCCCGGCGAGTCCTTCCCCGGCGAGTTCGTCACCGGCGCCGCTGGCGGTTGACGACGCTGCCGCCGACGCCCTCCCCCAGCTTGTTGACGCGTACGAGCGCGACCTGATCCTGCGCGCGCTGGCTGCGGCGGACAATAACGTCTCCTTGGCGGCCGATCGCCTGCTCGTCCCTCGCAAGACCTTGTACGACAAACTGAAGAAATACCAGATCACGCCCAAGTCCAAGTCGTAGTATTGCTACACTAGTTCGGGTACCATGAACGGATTCGCCGCCAGAGAAAACGAGCGGCATGTACTCAAACTACGGAGATTTGGATGTCAC
>DASWYX010000176.1:0-8242 GCA_036404755.1 Pseudoduganella sp. | reverse complement strand
AAGGGATTGCGCAGGATCTGGTCCCAGGGGCCGACGCCCGGCACCGGTGCATCCATCACGATCAGGCGCTCCGTTTTGTCGGGATAGCGCGCTGCATAGGCGAAAGCGACCATCGTGCCGATATCGTGACCGACCACCACGGCGCGGTCGATTTTCAGCTCTGTCAGCACGGTGCGGATATCGGCCGCCTGGGTCCATTTGTCGTAGCCTTCGGCGGGATGCGACGACAAGCCCATGCCGCGCAGGTCAGGCACGACGACGGTATGTTTTGCGGCCAGCCTGGCGGCCAGCGGCGACCACATGGCGCCGGTGTCGCCGAAGCCGTGCAGCAGGACGACGGCGGGGCCCTGCCCTCCCGCCATCACATGTATGGTTGCACCTTCAGTCTTGATCTCATGCGCCTTGAAGGTTGAGGGGAAGGGCCGGACCTCCGCCGCTGCCGGCAGGGAGAGGGTCAGGACAACGACGGCGCTTGCTATCAATCTGAACATGACGGCATCTCCTCGCCAAAAAGTGGGGATTAGTCCAGTATAGGCGGCAACACGGGCGCGGCAAGTGCGGCATCGAGCAGGAAGTCGCGCAGCAGACGCGCACTGGGGCCGATGCGCTGCGAGTGAACCAGGAAGATCTCCAGCGGCGCGGTTTCCACTTCGGGCAGCACCTGAACCAGGTCACCGGACGCCAGCAGCGTGGCGGCATCGTAGGCCGGCAGGCGCGCAATGCCTTCGCCTGCCAGCACAAACGCCAGGCGGGACGCCGCGCTGTCCGTCACCACATCGCCCTGCACGGGAATCTGCACTTCCTGCCCGCCGAGGCGCGCGGTGAGCGTTCGCTGGCTGGGTGGATAGAGCACCCAGCGATGCTGCTCCAGGTCGGGGACCGTGGCCAGCGGACGATGGCGCCGTAGATAGGAGGGCGCAGCACAAAGGATGGTCGGTTCACGCACCAGCCGGCGCGCGACCAGCGACGAATCCGCAAGCGGCCCTGCGCGCACGGCCAGTTCGATGCCATGCTGGACCAGATCCACATTGGCGTCATTCATCGCCACGTGCAGGCGGATGGCGGGATAGCGACGGCGGAATTCCAGCAAGGCCGGCATGATGCGCTTGCTGCCGAAATGATGCGAGCACGTGATGCGCACTTCGCCGCGCGGCTCGGCGCGCAGCAACTCCATGCCGCGGATGCCGTCATGGGCTTCGTCGAGCAGGCGTTCGCAATGCACGCGGAATGCTTCGCCTGCCGGGGTGAGGCTGAAACTGCGGGTGCTGCGCTGGGCCAGCGGCACGCCCAGCTTGGCCTCCAGCGCGCGAATGTGGTGGCTGACCACCGCGCGGGTCAGTCCCAGTGTGCGCGCTCCGGCTGCGAAGCTCCCGCTGCGCACCACCGTGGCGAAGATCGCCATGGCGCGCAATTCGTCCAAGATTGGGGCCTGGTCGCTCATGGATTGTCTCATTCAATTTGACATTGAGTCATCTTAGCAGCATCTACCGGCGACGGCATCCCCCTCCTATAGTGAGTTCAACCGCAGCACGCTGCGTCCCAAACTGTAAAGGAGCAAGCCATGAAACACGTACTGTTTATTTTGACAAACGCCGCAGAAATCGGTCCGAACAAGCGCAAGACCGGTTACTTCTTCCCTGAAGTCGCCCACCCGGTTGAAGTCTTCGAGCACGCCGGCGTGGCCGTGGAATACGCTTCCCCGCTGGGCGGTGCGATTCCGGAAGACGGTTACGACGAGAACGATCCGTCGCAACTGGCTTTCCGCAACAGCGCCGCGATCCGCCGCCTGAATCACAGCCGCAAACTGTCCGAGGTCGATGTGCTGGATTACGACGCGATCTTCTTCCCCGGCGGCCTTGGCCCGATGGTGGACATCGCCAGCGATCCTGAAGTGAAGCGCGCAGTGGCTCGTGCCTGGGGCGGCGGCAAGATCGTGGCGGCCGTGTGCCACGGCCCTGCAGCCTTCCTGGGCGTGAAGCTGGAAGACGGCACGGCGCTCGTCAGCGGCCGCAAGCTGACTTCCTTCTCCAACGCAGAAGAAGCCGGCTATGCCCAGGCTGACGTGCCCTTCAACCTGGAAGACGCGCTGAAAGCGGAAGGCGCCGAGTATTCGTCGGCCGCCGTGTGGCAGGAGAAGGTTGTCGTGGATGGCCGCCTGATGACGGGGCAGAATCCCGCCTCGGGCGCTCCGCTGGCGAAGGAAATCGTGGCCGCACTGCGTGGAGCATCGAAATGAGCGCGCCGGGCCCGATTACCGTTGTCGCCCACTGGCATCCGGTCGCCAACGCATTCGACGAAGTGCTTGCCATCGTCGCCGAATTGCGAGCCCGGTCCCTGAGTGAACCCGGTTGCCTCGGCTACGAGGTGTACCGCAGCGAGCAGGATCCGCAAGTTCTCCTGCTGCTGGAGCGCTACCGCGACGAGGCCGCGATCGAAGCCCACCGCCAGTCGGAGCACTACCAGTCGCTGGTGCCGGGCCGCGCGCTGCCCCTGCTCGCCGAGCGCCGCGTAGAACTCCTGCAGGCGCGAGCTCCCGCCTGACGCGCCGCGAAGGAAAATCAGAGAGCCGCCTCCAAAGCGGCTCTCTCTTTCATTGCCAGCACCGCTTCGATAAAGCGCTGCCGCCCGGTCCGCCCCTGCATTGGCCCCGAAGCGCGATTCCACCAGGAGGTGGCGGGATGAGGCACGCCCACCGTCCTGACGCCCGCGGTTTCCAGTTGCATCAAGAGTCCGCTCTCTTTTGCATGTCGCCATCCGAGCCGCGATGCAAACACAATCAATTGCGGCTGCAGCGCCGCCGTAACATCGACGAGCACTCGGCCCGCCTCTGACACGTCACGTGGCCGCACTTTTATCGACAGCTTTGCGCGTTCGGCTGGCCGTTGAAAAAAGTTCATATATGCGATGGACTGCAGGGGGCTGCGCATTGGATACGGTCCAATTCCGCTATCAGCCAGCGCGGCGGCCAGTGAGTGGAATATGGCTTTGGATTTGCTTGGAAATCGGCCGAGTATTGCATTGTTGAACACATTGCGCGTGTTAATGTTAACTGCAGATTTACCAAGCTTGAATTCGCGATGCTCATACCAGCGCTCTGGGTGATTTGAATCTTCGGGCTTGTCGAGATAATGACTTTCCCCCAAAACGAGGATCCTGCCGTGCGGCCCCGCATAGTGAGAGCCGACAGCAACCATCATTTCAGGATAAAGCGCATAGTGCGGGATTGTGGACAGCACGTCGTCAAACTGGCTTGAAAGTGCCGCGTAGTTTCGTTTCATCTTTCACTTTCGTGCCTTGACGGGCAAGTTGCCCCGGATTGCGAGGACGGCCCCCATCTGATCGAGCAGTTCGGCGATGAGGCCATCGCTTTCCCAGGCGTAGATCGAGATGGCAATCGGCGGCTCGCCGGGGAAGCGCGCGACGGGGCGCAGGCGATAGCGCGCGGCCGCATGGCGGGGCAGGAGCGAGACGCCCAGCCCCGCCTCCACGGCCACCATCACGTTGTGCAGGCTGCTGCCGGAAAAAGCGATGTACCAGCGCAGCTGTTCACGTTCGATGCGCTCGAACATGGCCTCGCGATAGAGTCCTCCAGGCGGGAAGGCGACGAGGGGGATGGGGTTGGACCATGCGTCCGGAGCATCGGCGCTTTCGAACCAGGCCAGCGGTTCGGGAAAAGTCGCGCGGCAATCGGGGCTGGCCCGCGGCTCCTTGACGATGACGATGTCGAATTCGCCGGCTCGGTAGCGCGTGGCAAGGTCGCGGCTCAAGCCGGCCGTGACATCGAGGTGCACTTCGCGGTGGCTACGGGCGAAGTCGCGGAACACTTTTGCCATCGGCGCCGTGACCGCGTCCTCGGGCACGCCGATGCGGATGGTCGCCGTGCCGGACGGATCGCCCAGCGCGGACTCCGCCTCCTGCTGCAGTGCCAGCAGCCTGCGCGCATAGCCCAGCAGCCGCTCGCCCGCCACGGTGGTCTTGACCGGCCGCGCCGCCCGATCGAGCAGCGCCGCACCGACGGCATCCTCCAGCCGCGCGAGCTGCTGGCTGATCGTGGATTGCGTCATGTTCAGCCGTTCCGCCGCGAGCGTGAAGCCGCCGGCATCGACGATGGCAATGAAGGAACGCAGCAGGCGTGGATCAAGCATGTTCTGATCTCATGCAGGAAATGGATTGATTTTATCCGAATATTTAATTTCCAAATGTCCGGCCGGCTCCTTATATTGGCGTATGAAGGAGATCCCAATGCAGAACGAAGAGCGCTACCTGCGCGAAGCCATCGAGCTGGCCCGCGCCAATATCAGCCGCGGCGGCCGGCCATTCGGTGCGCTGGTGGTCCGCGATGGCGCGGTGATCGCGAGGGGCGTTAACGAAATCCTCGCCACCAACGATCCGACCGCGCATGCGGAACTGACGGCCATCCGTGCCGCCGGCCGCGCGCTCGGCTCGCCCGACCTGGGCGGCTGCACCGTCTACGCCAGCGGCCATCCCTGCCCCATGTGCATGGCCGCAATGCGGCTGGCGGGCGTGCGCGAGGTGGTCTTTGCCTATTCGAACGATGACGGCGCGCCTTTCGGGCTGTCCACTGCGGCGATCTACGAAGATCTGGCAAAGCCTTTCGCCGAGCAGTCGATGAGCATCCGCCATGTACCGCAGGCATGCTCCGATTTGTATGCCGAGTGGGCGCTGATGCGCGACCGGCAGGCGTAAGCGCGTGCGGTCCGCGAAGCCCACCTCCACCGCCCTGCTGCTGGCGGCCATCGCCCTCGTCGCGCTCAATCTGCGCCCCTTCATCACCAGCATCGGTCCACTGGCGGTCGATATCGCCGCCCACACGGGCCTGCAACGCCAGGGCGTGGCGCTCCTCACCTTGGTGCCGATGCTGCTGATGGGGATCTTTGCTTTCGCCGGCCCGGCGCTGCAGGCCCGCATCGGCGGACGCCTTGCCATACTGGCGGCGCTTGCAGCGCTCGCACTTGGCTCCCTCCTGCGCATGGTCGCCGGGAGCGGCTGGCAGGTCATCGGCACCGCCGCCTTGCTGGGACTCGGCGCGGCGATCATCCAGGCTGTCCTGCCGGGTATCATCAAGCGCCAGTTCCCGCGCCACGTAGGCGCTGCCATGGGGCTCTATTCGGCCATGTTGATGGGCGGCGGTGCGCTTGGTGCGCAGCTATCGCCGCTGATCGCCGCAGCCAGCGGCAGCTGGCAAGCCGGCCTGGCCTGGACTGCTTTACCCGTGCTGCTCGCGCTCGCACTGGCAGCGCGCTGCCTGCCGCACGACGCCGCAAACCGGCTGGCCCACATCAGCGTGTCGCAGCTACTGCGCCGTCCGCGCGTCTGGCTGCTGATGGCCTGCTTTGGCCTCGTCAACGGCGGCTATTCGACCGTGGTGGCATGGCTGGCGCCCTTCTATCGCGAACACGGCTGGAGCGCCGTCGCCAGCGGGGGCCTGCTGGCGACGCTCGCGCTTTTCCAGGCGGCTGCTGCCCTGCTGCTTCCAATGCTCGCAGGCCGCAGCGAAGACCGCAGGCCCTGGCTGTGGCTCACGCTCGCCATGCAGGCTACTGGCTTCGCCGCGCTGGCGTTATGGCCCGAGGCGGCACCCTTTGCCTGGGCAATGCTACTGGGGATGGGATTGGGCGGCTGCTTCGCCCTGTCGCTGATCACGGCGCTCGACCATTTGCACGACCCGGCGCAGGCGGGCGCGCTGTCCGCGCTCATGCAAGGCGGCGGCTTCCTGATCGCCGCCCTGCCGCCTGGCATCGTTGCCGCGCTGCGCGACGCGATGGGCGACTTTTCTGCGGGCTGGCTGCTTCATCTTGGCTGTGTTGGCTTGGTCGCAGGGCTCTACGGGCGCGTGGCCCCGGCTGGCTACGCCTTAGCCATGCGTGTGGAGCGGCGCGCTCAGCCCCTCGAAACCCAATAATGAATTCTTGCCGCCCCATGCTAACCGACCAGCCGTTAAAAACTCATTAAATTTGGCAGTTACTTCATTTATACAACGATTTGAGCAATTCAACTGGAAAAGGGCCGAACACATTGCAATAATGAGAATCGTTCGTATTCTCATTTATTACAAAAGATCCTTCGGCGATGAAAATAAGAGCAATATGCCTCTCCCTCAGTTTGATGGCACTGACCGCGTGCGGTGGCGGAAGCGGAACCGGCGCTGCAAGCGCACCCACAACATCATCAACTGTCAGTGAAGCCGCCCAGCTGGGCGAGCTGATTTTTAAGGACCAGTCGCTGTCCGCCTCGGGGCGGCAGTCCTGCGCGAGCTGTCACGATCCGGCCCATGCGCACGGGCCGGTCAACAATTTGTCCGCCCAGTTCGGCGGATCGAATAGCGATGTCCAGGGTTTTCGGGCCTCGCCCTCGCTGCGCTACCTGAACCAGAATCCCGCCTTCTTCTTCGACAAGGATGGCACGCCGACTGGTGGCTTTGATCGCGATGGGCGAGCGATGACACTGGCGGAACAGGCTCAACGCCCCTTCCTGGCGCCGCACGAGATGGCCAACCCCAGCAAGGAAGGCGTGATCGACAAGCTGAAGAAGGCTGCATACGCGCAGCGCTTCAGCGCCCAATTCGGCGCCGGCATTTTCGATAATGCGGAGCAGGCATTCAGCCGCATGGCCTTCGCTTTGCAGGCTTTCCAGCAGGAGTCGCCGGAATTCCACCCCTTCAGTTCGAAATACGACCTTTTCCTGGCAGGTAAAGTGAAGCTGTCGGATCAGGAACTCAGGGGACTCGCGCTCTTCAACGATCCCGCCAAAGGAAACTGCATCGCCTGCCATAGCAGCGCCCGTGGCGCGGATGGGTCGCCGCCCCTGTTCACCGACTTCACTTTCGACAACCTGGGAGTGCCGCGCAACAGCCGGCTTGCCGCGACCAATGATCCGGGCTACTTCGACCTCGGCCTGTGTGGCCCTGACCGCACGGACCTGGCCGCGAGCCACCCGGAACTGTGCGGCGCCTTCAAAGTGCCGACGCTGCGCAATGTGGCCACACGCCAAGCCTTCTTCCACAACGGCGTGTTCAACAACCTCAAGGATGTGGTGAGCTTTTACGTGAGACGCGACACCAACCCGGAAGAATGGTATCCGGCTGGCCCGGACGGCACCGTGCAGAAGTTCAACGATCTTCCGCAGCAGTACCAGAAGAACGTCAACACCACCGAAGGCCCGTACAACCGCCAGCCAGGCATGGCGCCCGCGTTGTCGCCCAGCGAAATCGATGACGTCGTCAAATTCCTGGGCACCCTGACCGACGGCTACCAGACCACCCCTTAATCACAGACGCAGGACCAAAACATGAACAAACAATTGATCGCATCCGCTATCGCGGCCGCCTTCCTTGCCACACCACTCGCCGCCACCGCCAGCGAGGCCGAACTGCTGGCCCGCATTGAGAAGATGGCAGCAGAACTGGAACAATTGAAGGCCGAGCTCAAGGCCAGCAAACAGAAGACGGACGCCATCGAGCAACGGCAGCAGGAACTGGCGGCGGCCCCTGCTCCGGTGCCGGCGCCTTTGCCTGCCGCGGCGCCGGCTGTTGCAGCAACTGGAAGCAGCGGCCCGGCCACCATCGTAAGCGCTTACGGCGAAGTCAATTACAACCATCCGACCCGCAATTCCGGCGCATCGCAGGCCGATGTAAGGCGCGCCGTGATCGGCATTCAGCACCGCTTCGATGAGAAGACGAAGATCGTATCCGAGTTCGAGTGGGAACACGCCATCGCTTCGGCCAGCGACAGCGGGGAAAGCGCCATCGAACAGCTTTACGTGGAGCGTGAGTTCGACAATGGCTTACGCGGCAAGGCCGGCCTGTTCCTGATCCCGGCCGGACTGCTGAACACCAGCCACGAACCAACCGCCTATTATGGCGTGGAACGCAACTTTGTCGAAACGGCGATCATCCCCACGACATGGCGCGAAGTCGGCATCGGCCTTTCCGGCACCACGGCCGGTGGCCTGACCTGGGATACAGGCATCACAACGGGCTTTGACCTGACCAAGTGGGATCCCGCCAGCAGCGAAGGCCGCGAATCGCCGCTGGGGTCCATCCACCAGGAAGGACAGCTTGCGAAGGCGCGCGACCTGAGCGTGCATGCCGCCCTCAATTGGCGCGGCGTACCGGGCCTGCTGGTGGGCGGCTCGGTCTTCACGGGCAAGGCCGGCCATCACACCGATGGTTTCATTGGCAACGATGCGCGCATAACGGTGTACGACGTCCACACGCGCTATA
>DASWYX010000175.1:0-3564 GCA_036404755.1 Pseudoduganella sp. | reverse complement strand
CAGAATGGCAGTTTTCGTGGCTGCTGCCGGCTTTGTCGCGCGCTCGCCGGCCGCGACTGCCGCCGCAGCACGGTTCCCCGGCGCTGCGCCGGACACGCCCGCCTTTGCCGCGCGTCGCGCAACAGGGCGGCCATCCGAACCACGCGCATCCAGAGCGCCGGTGGCGCCTGGCCCGGCCTCGATCGCGCCAGGCAGTGCGACCACCGCCGCGTAGGTCCGTGTGTCGGAGACAGGTAGCTCGGCGGCAGGCAGCTCAGCGGACGGCGAGGGCGACACGTCGGCAGGAGCCACGTTTGTCTGGCTGGCGAGTGACGGATGAGCAGTGTCGGCGCCCGCGCCAGACGCACCGAAAGCGTGGGAGGCCGGCGTCACCGTAACGGCGAGCAAAGCCACGAGGAGCGAAGGCAATCGGCGCACCACGGTCATGCCTGCAACTCCAGCGTATAAACGCGAATCGGCCTCTCCTTGCCGCGCAGCTGACGCTCGCCCAGCGGAATAAAGCGGTGGCGGCGCGAGTTCGCGACCGTCCCCTCGCCGATGATCACATCATGCGAATAATCGCGCGCTGCCTGTTCCAGGCGGGAAGCGGTGTTCACGCTGTCGCCAACAGCGGTGTAGATGCTGCGGAAGCTGGTGCCATAATCGCCCGCCATCGCAGCGCCGCTCTCGATGCCGATACGTACGCGCAGCGGCGGCAAGCCCAAGTCCGCGCGGCGCTTACTGAAGGCCGCAACCTCGCGCAGGATCTGGTGGGCCGCATCCAGCGCCAGGTCGGCATGTTCCTCGTTAGGCAGCGGCGCGCCCCAGAAAGCCACCAGACCATCGCCCGTGTACTTATCCAGCGTGCCCTGCTTCTCCAGCACGGGGCGGGTGAGGCAATCCAGGAAGTCCGTGGTCAGGCGCGCCGCTTCTTCCAGAGAAAGCGACTCCACCTGCGAGGTATAGCCTTCCATATCCGCAATCAGCGTCGTTACCTGCAGCAAGCGCGGCGCCAGCGGATCCTTCATATCGCTGCGCAGCAGCTCGTCCACCACCGCCTTCGCCACGTACTGGCGCAGCGTGCCCAGCAGCTGACGCGAGCGCACTTGCGCCTGCTGCCAGTGGAACGGCACCGCCACGGCCAACAGGAAGAGATTCGACAGCAGCGGCGCCGCCGGCGCCAGCAGCGGATCGTGCGGTGTAATCCCATAAGCCAGCGCGATCCAGGCCAGCGACGTGCCCGCCAGCAGCGCAGTATTCAAAGCCGCCGAGAAGCGCGGCAGCGTATAGCTCGCCAGAAGTACCACGCTCAGCGTGAACAAAATCGCCATCAGCCGGCCCGGCCACAGGTGCGGCGCCGTGCCTGCCTGCGCGTCCAGCTGCGAGCTCAGCATCGCAGCGTGCACCAGCAAGCCAGCCGTGGACTCGCCCAGCGGCGTTGCGATGCGGTCGCCGATGCTCAGCGAAGAAGAGCCGATCAGCACCAGTCGGCCGCTGACATCCTTCGGGCCTACAGCGCCGGAGAGCACTTCGCGTGCGCTGGCAACGTCATAGGACTCCCAGGTGCGCGAGTACGGCACGCGTACGTGTCCGCCGGTCAGCGGCTGGGCCGGCTGGCCGCTGCAGCAGTCCAGCAAGGCGCGCGACAGGGTCGGGTAAAGTTGCCCGTTGTAAAAAGTGGACATCGGCACGCGGCGCAGCACCCCGTCCGGGTCTGGCACGATGCCGATATTGCCGAAATAGCGCGATTGCGCCAAGCCAGGGTGATTGGCGATGTAGCCGGTTGCGGGTACGGCGCTGTCCGGCGTTGCGGTTGGCGTGCCGCCGCCCAGCTTGCCGGTCGCCAGCGCTGGCGTGCGCGGCACATAGTCGAACATTTGCGCCACGACCACAGGGCCGTGCTGCGCCAGCATCGCCATGCGCGCATCGCCGCCCGGGTCGGCCGGTTTCTCCTGCAGGATGTCCAGCGCAACGCCCTTGGCGCCGTTCGCCAGCAAGCGCTCAATCATCTCCGCGATGCGGTCGCGCGACCACGGCCATGGCTGATCCGCCAAGCTTGCCTCGTCGATATCGACGACGAGGATCCTATCTTCGAAGTTGTTGTTTGCCTGCAACCTGACGAAACGGTCGCGCAGCCACTCATCCCCCACATGCATCCACGCGGGCGAGCCTTGCCACTGCGGCAATACGCACAGCGCCACGGCAGCGGTGGCGATCAGACTTCGCAAGAGTGAAGCGAGGGAAAATGGGGCGCTGAGAGGAACCGGTTTCGTCATCGAGATTTAAGCCGGCGCGCCGGAGCAGTGTTGCGGCAAGGATTCAAAAGTGAATAATTTGCTAGTATAGCGGGTCGTTCGGGTGTTGCGTTAAATGTCGACAGAGGGTGTAAGCGTCTGTAACAATTGTAAGATGTGACGCAAGTCACAGACTTTTAACCGTCAGGACGGACAATACGGCATAAGGAGAAATTTATGCTACGCAACTATATCATCGGCACTGGCCTGCTTATTTCGACGTCCCTCGCATGGGCCGGCGATGCGGGCCGCGTGGTCTTTGTGACCGGCCAGGCTCAGCTGGCCAACCGCGCAGCCGTGCTCGATGCGACGGTCAACGAAGGAGACGAGATTGTCACCGGTGCTGACGGCTATGTCTACGTTAAAACCGTCGATAACGGCTTTCTGATACTTCGCCCCAACAGTAAGGCGCGCGTTACCGCGTATCAGATCGACAAGAAGAACCCCGCGAACACCCGCGTCAAGCTGGAACTGGAGAAAGGCGTGGCCCGTGCGATCTCCGGTGAGGGCGTGAAGCAGGCCCGCCAGAATTTCCGCTTTAATACTCCCGTGGCCGCCATCGGCGTGCGCGGTACGGACTTCATCGTCTATACGGATAACCTGACTTCGCGCGTTTCGGTGGTGTCCGGCGGCGTTGTGATGAGCCCGTTCACCGCCGCCTGCTCGGCTGACGGCGCAGGTCCTTGCGAAGGCAACGCCAGCCGCGAACTGTTCGCCGGCCAGGCAGGCATGCTGCTGCAGGTGCAGCGCGGCCAGACTGCGCCGCAGCTGCTGAATAATCCGACGCTGGCGCCGGATCAGACGGAAAAGCCGCGGCCGGATGAGCCGGTGGGCAAAGTGAGCCAGGGCAGTGCCATCTCGCCTGCGGTTGTCAATCTCGATCCTCAGCGTTCGGAACTGTCGCTGAATGCCGTGCGCCCAGCGGCGCCATCGAATCCAACCAATCCTCCGTCGACGCCGGATACTACGCCTACGCCGCCGCCGGTTATCACGCCGCCGCCAGTCGTTGGCATCGATCCAACTCCGCCTGTACCTAAACCACAGGAGATTTTCTGGGGGCGTTGGCAGACTGTCGCTAATGCAGCTGTGATGCCCGACTCAATGAAGGGCAAGAATCTAGAGACCACCTTCGTTGGTAACTATGCCGTCGGTCGTCTCAAGGATTCCAAGCTTGTAATGCCAACTGAAGGTACGGTGGCATTTACTCTGCAGAATAGTGAAGCCTACGTTCAAAAGAACGGTGGCGTTGAAAAAATGGCGACTGTCGATTCCGGCAAGCTCGACATTAACT
>DASWYX010000174.1:0-7648 GCA_036404755.1 Pseudoduganella sp. | reverse complement strand
CATGAGCTTCGGCTTTTTCGGGATCCAGTTCGGTTTCGCGCTGCAGAACACGAATACCAGCCGCATTTTCGCGACTCTGGGCGCCACGCCGGATGAACTGCCGCTGTTCTGGCTTGCCGCGCCCGTGACCGGCCTGCTGGTGCAGCCCATCATCGGCTACCTGAGCGACAACACCTGGCACCCCAAGTGGGGCCGCCGCCGTCCCTTCTTCTTCATTGGCGCGGTGCTGGCGGCGATCGCGCTGTTCCTGATGCCCAATTCGGCCGCCATCTGGATGGCCGTATCCGTGCTGTGGATGATGGACGCGTCCATCAACGTTTCGATGGAACCGTTCCGCGCCTTCGTTGGCGACAAGCTGGATCCTTCGCAGCAAACGGCCGGCTACGCGATGCAGACCTTCTTCATCGGCTGCGGCGCGGTGATCGCCTCCCTGCTGCCTACGCTGTTCACGGACATCCTCCATGTGAGCAATGAAGCCGTCAACGGCGCCATTCCGGACTCCGTGCGCTACTCCTTCTATGCCGGCGGCGCGGCCTTCTTCCTGTCCGTGCTGTGGACGGTGCTGACCGCCGACGAACTGCCGCCGGAGGATATCGAACAATTCCGCATGGAGCGCGCCGTGAAGCGCGGCTTCGCGCACTCGCTCAAGGAAGTATTCGGCGGCTTCGTGCACATGCCCTCCACCATGGTGCAACTGGCCTTCGTGCAGTTCTTCACCTGGATAGCCCTGTTCGCGATGTGGATCTATACCACACCCGCCGTGGCGGACAACGTGTTCGGCACCACCGACGCGCAGTCCAGCGCCTTCCAGCAGGCCGGCAACTGGGTCGGCATTCTGTTTGCGGTCTACAGCGGCGTTTCCGCGCTGGCGGCCTTTATCCTGCCGGTCTTTGCACGCGCCACCAGCCGCAGGGTCGTTCACATGAGCTGCCTCGTGATCGGCGGCGTGAGCCTGGCCAGCATGTTCATGATCCATGATAAGAACATGCTGATGGTGCCGATGATCGGCGTCGGCATCGCCTGGGCCAGCATCCTGACCATGCCTTACGCGATCCTGGCCGGCGCGCTGCCCGCCAAGCGCATGGGCTATTTCATGGGCGTGTTCAATTACTTCATCGTGATTCCGCAGATCCTTTCCGGCCTGGTGCTGGGCTTCGTGACCAAGCATTTCCTCGGCGGGCATACGGTGAATACGCTGGCGCTGGGCGGGGCGTGCATGGTGCTGGCGGGCGTGTTGACGCTCTTCGTGAAGGATTCTGCGAAGCCCGCCGGCTGAGCCGAGACGCGCCACCCATCCGCGCGCCTCTGACCCGCCGTTCGCGGCAAACTTGTGGTTGACATAAAAACCGTAGGAGCAAGCGAACATGGCCATCCAGACCGTAGCAACGACCCCGATCCCCGGCCAGCGTCCGGGGACCTCCGGACTGCGCAAGAAAGTCGCGGTCTTCCAGCAGCACACCTACCTCGAAAACTTCATCCAGAGCGTGTTCGACACCCTGGGCGACACGAGCGGCAAAACCCTGGTGCTGGGCGGCGACGGCCGTTACCACAACCGCGCCGCCATCCAGACCATTCTGAAAATGGCCGCCGCGAACGGCTTCGCGCGCGTGTTGCTGGGGCAGGGAGGCATCCTGTCCACGCCGGCCGCCAGCTGCGTGATCCGCAAGCACGGCGCCTTCGGCGGCATCATCCTCTCCGCCAGCCACAATCCCGGCGGCCCGGATGGCGACTTCGGCGTCAAATACAACGCCGGCAATGGCGGACCGGCGCCAGAGCAGCTGACGGAAGCCATCTACGAGCGCAGCACAGTCATCTCGCGCTACCGCATCAGCGACCTGCCGGACATCGCCATCGACGCCGTCGGCACAACGCGCATCGAGAACATGGACGTCGAAATCATCGACCCGGTAGCCGACTACGCCGAGCTGATGTCCCGCCTGTTCGATTTCGACGCCATCCGCAAGCTGTTCGCCGGCGGCTTCACGATGCGCTTCGACGGCATGCACGCGGTTTCCGGCCCGTATGCCAAAGCCATCATCGAAGGCATGCTAGGTGCGCCCGAAGGCACGGTGATCAATGGCGTGCCGCGCGAAGACTTCGGCGGCGAGCACCCCGATCCGAACCCTGTCAACGCGGCGCAACTGATCGACATCATGGCCGCGCCGGATGCGCCCGATTTCGGCGCCGCATCGGACGGCGACGGCGACCGCAACATGATCCTCGGCCGCAAATTCGACGTCACACCTTCCGACAGCCTCGCCGTGCTGGCCGCAAACGCCCAGGTGGCGCCGGGCTACCGCGCGGGCCTGAAGGGCATCGCGCGCTCCATGCCCACTTCGCGCGCCGCGGACCTTGTTGCGGAAGCGCTGGGCATCCCCTGCTATGAAACGCCAACCGGCTGGAAGTATTTCGGCACCTTGCTGGACGCCGGCCGCGCCACACTGTGCGGCGAGGAGAGCTACGGCACCGGCTCGGACCATATCCGCGAAAAAGATGGCGTGTGGGCCGTGCTGTTCTGGCTAAACCTGCTAGCCGCCAGCGGCAAATCCGTCGAGGAAATCGTCAGCGCGCACTGGGCGCGTTTCGGCCGCAATTACTACTCGCGCCACGACTACGAAGGCATCGAAACGGAAGCAGCCAAGCTGCTGATGCAGGACTTGCGCGTGAAGCTGCCCGCACTGCCCGGCAATGAGCTGAACCACTACACGATCGCCGCAGCCGACGATTTCGAATATACCGATCCGGTGGACGGCTCGCATGCGAGCCAGCAGGGCGTGCGCATCATGATGACGGACGGCTCGCGCATCGTGTACCGCCTGTCCGGCACCGGCACGGAGGGCGCGACGCTGCGCGTCTACCTGGAGCGCTACGAGCCCGATCCCGCGCAGCACAAGATTCCGACGCAGCAGGCCCTGGCCGGCCTGATTGCGATTGCAGACAGCATGGCCAATATCGCCATGAACACTGGCCGGAGCAATCCGACCGTCATTACATAACCACACAAAAGGAGCCGCATGAAACCCACATCGATAGCACTGTCCGTCCTGCTGGCCGCGAGTACCGCGCAGGCAGCGCCGCCCAAGCCATTCATGTGGGAGAACGCGACCGTATATTTCCTGTTGACCGACCGTTTCGCAAACGGCGACAAGTCCAACGACCTGGCCTACGGGCGCAAGGCCGATGCGGCGCCGCTGCGCGGCTTCATGGGCGGCGACCTGAAAGGGCTGACAGCCAAGGTCAAAGCTGGCTACTTCGATGACCTGGGCGTCAACGCCATCTGGCTCACGCCGCCCGTCGAGCAAATCCATGCGGGCACGGACGAAGGCACCGGCAAGTCCTACGGCTTCCACGGCTACTGGGCGCGCGACTGGACAGCGGTCGATGCGAACCTGGGCACCGAACAGGATTTCCGCGATTTCGTTGAAGCGGCCCACGCTCGCGGCATTCGCGTGCTGCTGGACGTGGTGATGAACCATACCGGGCCAGTGACCGAAGCCGATCCTGTCTGGCCTGCCGACTGGGTGCGCACCGAGCCACAGTGCCAGTACAAGGATGTGCCGACCACCGTCAGCTGCACGCTGGTGAAGAACCTGCCGGACGTGCGCACGGACAGCAACGCACCCGTGGCCGTGCCCGAAGCGCTGGCTGCGAAATGGAAGGCCGAAGGCCGCTACGAACGCGAAGTGAAGGAACTGGACGAGTTCTTCGCCCGCACGGGCTATCCGCGTGCGCCGCGCTACTACCTGATGAAATGGCATGCGGACTGGGTGCGCAAGTACGGCGTCGATGGCTTCCGCGGCGACACCGTCAAGCATACGGAACCCGGCGTATGGAAGGAATTGCGCAAGGTTGCCGTTGCGGCTCACGACGAGTGGAAGCGCGCGAATCCGAAGAAGGTGCTTGGCGACGGCAAGTTCTATATGACGGCCGAAGTGTACAACTACAATATCGCGCACGGCCGCCAGTTCGACATGGGCGGCGGCGCGATGGCCGATTTTTACGACAACGGCTTCGATAGCCTGATCAACTTCGGCCTGCCCAATGATGCGAAGCAGCCGTATGAGACGCTGTTCAGCAAATACTCCGCGCAGCTGGCGGGTCCGCTGAAGGGGCACTCGGTGCTGAACTATATGGATTCCCACGACGATGGTAATCCTTTCGATGGCGCCCGCGCCAAGCCCTTCGAGACAGCCAACAAGCTGTTGCTCGCGCCTGGCGCAGCGCAAATCTATTACGGCGACGAGACCGCGCGCCGGCTGGACGTATCCGAAGCCGTGGGCGACGCTAAACTGCGCTCGTTCATGAACTGGGATGATCTCTCATCGAACGCGCAGCGTGATGGATATCGTGTCGCGGATGTGCGCGCGCACTGGAGCAAATTGGGGCTGTTCCGCCAGGCGCATCTTTCCGTTGGCGCTGGCGTGCATGAGAAGCTGGCGGATGCGCCGTATACCTTCAAGCGCGTGCTGGGTGCGGACAAGGTTGTCGTTGCCCTTGACGTGCCCACCGGGGCGCCGCAGCCGATCACCGTGCGCGGCGTGTTCGCGGACGGGACCCGGCTGCGTGATTTCTACTCCGGCGAGCAGTATGTGGTGAAAGGGGGCGTGGTGCGGACGTCGGGCAAGGCGGCTACAGTGTTGCTGGCTAAACCCTAACCCCGGGGCCAGACCCAAGGGTCAGACCCTCGGGTCTGACCCAGGTTTTCGGTTTTACTCAACAAAAACCACAGCCGTGCGCGCGGGAACGGAAAAGCGTCCGGTAGCCGCGTCATAGCGCGCCTCGGCAGCGCGCCGATCAGCGCCATTGGCCTGCACCGGATGCAGCCGAAACGCCCTCCCAGCCTCCCCGCCGACGGTCCGCGCCACCTTATCCACATTGATCAGATAAGTCACCGACCGGAACCCCGCCCCATCGTAGCCTGCGCCATCGATAGTTGCCGCGACCACCGTCGGCACCTGCGACGGCCCCACATTAAAGAACCGCAGCCGCTGCCGCACATCCTCGGCCGTACGCAAGCGGAACAGCGTCGAACTGGCGCGAATCCGCAGCAAATCGCGGAACACGTCGCGCGCAAAGGCGATATCGGCCGGTGACGGCTTCAGCGCCGCATTTCCCAGCAGCGGCTTGATCAGCGCATAGTCCTTACCGTTATCGGCAGCCGGCGGCAAGCCAACGCCGAAATAATTATCGCGATACGTCCAGTCCAGGCGATTGAACCAGTCGCCCGATTCGAAGCTGTTGCGGTCGAGGGACTTCGAGCGCAGGATATCGAAGCCCGCGTGGTAGTAAGCCACGCCCTGGCTGAAGGCATTCAGCGCCGCAGCCAGCATCTGCACGCGCGCCCGGTCGGCGGTCGTTGTGGCCAGCGGCAGCTTGAAGGCATTGATATCGTAAAGCGTCTGGTTATCGTGATTCTCCACGTAGTTGACCGCTTCGCCTGGCTGGCTCGCGTACCCGGCCGGCTGGTTGCCGCCATAGACGATATCCTGCAGCGCACGCATTTCGCCCGTATAGGTCATCATCGGATAGCTGCGGATCGTCCCGGCCAGGCCGACGCGCACCATGTCCGCCGCCGACAGCAAATCCGCGATCGGCCGCAGCGGCGACCCCGCGTTGGGATCGTAGGACAGTCCATTGATATAACCCTGCTGCGCAATCATCTGCTGCCCCGAATCGCCCGCGCCGCCGCCGCGAATGGCATCGCGTCCCCGGTCGCTGAAAGTGCCGATGCCGCTGCCGTTCAATGACAGCTGCGACGCCTGCACGAAGCGCGCGCCGTCCGCAACCTCGCCGAAATTCCAGCCCTCGCCGATCAGCTGGATGCGGCGGCCCGCGGCCTTGTCCACGCGCGCCTGCAGCGCTTCCATCGCCGCGCGCGGCTGGTGGCCCATCAGGTCGAAGCGGAAGGAATCGATGTGGTAATGCTTCGTCCACAACTCGGCCGAGTCGATCATCAGCTTGGCCATCATGCGGTTCTCGGTCGCCGTGTTGAAGCAGCAGGTGGACTGTTCGATCTCGCCCTTCAGGTTCAGCCGGTGGTAGTAGCCGGGCACGATGCGGTCCAGCACGGAGCGCTCGTGCTGGCCGCCACGGTAGGTGTGGTTGTAGACCACGTCCATGCCCACGCGCAGGCCGGCCTTGTGCAGGGCCATCACCATTTCGCGGAACTCGATGATGCGGCGGCCGCCATCCTCCGGATCGGTGCTGTAGCTGCCTTCCGGCGCACTGTAGTGCCAGGGGTCGTAGCCCCAGTTGTAGCAGTCGGTCAGCTGCGTTTGCGTGACCGTGGCCTGCTGTTTGTCGCTGTCCGGCGCACCACTGGGGCGCGGCGTCACGCAGCCTTTTTCCGGGATGCTGCCGATATCGTAGACCGGCAGCAGGTGCACGTCGGTCATGCCCGCGCGGGCCAGGGCGGTCAGGTGCTTCATGCCGTTCGAGCCGGTCTCCCCGAAGGCGGTGTACTTGCCGCGATTGACGCGGCTCACGCTCAGGTCAGTGATCGAGAAGTCGCGCACATGTAGCTCGTAGATCGACATGTCCGGCAGGGCTTTCACGGTCTGCGGCGTGGTGTCGCTCTTCCAGCCGGCTGGCGCCAGGCGCGGGTCTTGAAGGTCGGCGATGTAGCTGCGGGCGGAGTCGGTGCTCAGGCTGACCGAGTAGGGATCGGTGACCAGGTTGCGGACGAGGCCCGCTTTTGGCGCGACGACATCCACCACGTATTTGTAATACTTGCCGGTGCGCGCCGATGCGGACCAGATGCCGGTCCTCGCATCCAGCTTCATGGGCGTGATTTGTCTGGCCTTTCTTGTGCCCGTGTCGAAGGTGCAGACGGACACGCGCTGCGCGGTCGGCGCCCAGAGCTTGAAGCTGACGCCTGCGCGGGTCTGAGTCGCACCAAGGTCGGTGGCGCTTTCTGCGCTGGCGTACAGGTCGTCCAGGATGCCCGCGGCTTGCACGGCGGTTGCGTCACGCACGGTGCCGTCGGCGTTTTCCTGGACCAGCACGAGCTGCTTAGTCAGTAGGGATGGCAGCGCCTGCGCATCCGCCGCACGGACCGATAGCGTGGCGCCGTCGCCCAGATAGCGGAAGCGGTCTGCCACTGCGGCCCCTGCGCCTGGCGCAGTCGCGCCACCCGCCGCGAGCGTGGCATCGCGTCTTAGTGTTGCGCCCGGCGCGGCGGGGAGGACATCCAGCGTCAGTGCGCCATCGGCGCCGGAGACTTTGGCACCCTGCTGCGCGCTGATGGCGGCGCTGGACGAGTAGTACAGTTTGAACTGGCCATCCGCCGCGGCGCCCGGCCATTTGATGCGTTGGCGGTCCAGCCACACGCCGCGGGCGTCGAAGTCGTTCGGCTGGCCGAGCGAGCTTGCGTGCGGACCTTCGCAGCTTGCCAGTGCCGGTGCGGTTACCTGCGTAGCGGCAGAAGCAGCCAGTGCAGCCGTCGCAGCCGACGCCGCCGTCGCCGCAGCGCCCAGCGCGACCAGGGTGAGCGAAATATCGCGAATGCGTGACATCCAAATCTCCGTAGTTTGAGTACATGCCGCTCGTTTTCTCTGGCGGCGAATCCGTTCATGGTACCCGAACTAGTGTAGCAATACTACGACTTGGACTTGGGCGTGATCTGGTATTTCTTCAGTTTGTCGTACAA
>DASWYX010000173.1:0-3869 GCA_036404755.1 Pseudoduganella sp. | reverse complement strand
CGCCCACAAACACGGCATCGCCGATCTGGAAAGCCATATCCGCCGGCGTATGTCCCGGCACGTGCAGGGCGCGGGCGGTCAATGCGCCGATGACGAATTCCTCATCGGGCTCGAACAGGCGGCCGAACTGCGAGCCATCCTGCTGTCCCTTGCGCGTGAACACGTGCGAGAACGCGTGCTGCTCGGTGCGGATGCCCGAACCGATGCCGATGCGGCCGCCGATCTTCTCCTGCAGGTAGGGCGCGGCGGAGAGATGGTCGGCATGGGCATGCGTCTCCAGCAGCCATTGCACCGTCAGCCCGCGCTCGCGCACGAAGTCCACCACGCGGTCGGCGGACGCGGTCGAAGTGCGCCCGGCTTTCGGATCGTAATCGAGTACCGGGTCGATCACGGCGCAGGCGCCGCCATCTTGGTCGAACACGACATAGGTAATAGTGGAAGTGGCGGGGTCGAAGAATCCTTGAATCTCGGGCTTCATATCAGCTTGATAGGTTTTTGGAGGCGGCGCAATTATATAAAGAATCGTGATATTAAGGGGCTGACGATATGAGTTTTATGATGCAAGGGGCACCGCTTGTAGGGTGCGTGGTGTAATTTCTGCTTCATGCTAATCTTTTTATACGAGGCTAAAAGGAGAACGCATGCAAAGATCCGCTCTGCTGCGCATTGCCATGGTGCTGGCATCCCTGGAGGCAGCCTCGGCCTCCGCCACAACCGTCCAGGACAGCCTTGCCGCCCTGTCGCTGGAAGAATTGAGCAATGTGCGCATCATTTCCGTTTCACGCCGCGAGGAAAGGCTGGCAGACGCCCCCGCGGCCATCTTCATCATCACTTCCGACGATATGCGGCGCAGCGGCGCCACCCGGCTTATTGAAGCCTTGCGGCTCGCGCCCAACCTGCAAGTGGCAACGGCGAATGCGTCCGGCCAGGTGGCCAGTGCGCGCGGCCATGCCAACAGCGACGGCAACAAGCTGCTGGTGCTGATCGATGGCCGCTCCGTGTATTCACCGCTGTTCTCCGGCGTGTTCTGGAACGCGAATGACTTGCCGCTGGACCTGGTCGAGCGCATCGAAGTCATCAGCGGACCCGGTGGCACCTTGTGGGGCACGAACGCCGTGAATGGCGTCATCAACATCATCACCAAGACCGCGGCGGACACGCAGGACACGGTCCTTGCCGCCACCGCCGGCAACCTGGGCACCTTCGGCAGCGCGCACATCGGCGGCCGCATGGGGCAGGGCGCCTGGCGCGCCTATGTGTCCGGCTTCCAGATCGACCATACGAATACGGCCGCGGGCACTGTTATCGACGATGCCTGGCACAAGCGGCAGGCTGGCTTCCGCGCGGATTGGGAATCCGGCAGCGACCAGTTCACGCTGCAAGGCGACATCTACCGCGCCCGCAAGGGCCAGCCGGCGCCCGGTACCATTTCCATCAGCGGCGTGAAGCTCGACCTTGGCAATGAAACCTTCAACGGCGCCAACCTCGTTGGCCGCTGGACGCGCCAGTTCGGCGACGGCAGCAATGTCAGCGTGCAGGCCACCTACGATCACAGCCAGCGCACCGTGCCGCCCACCTTCGCCGAGAATCTGGATATATGGGACCTGCAGGCGCAATACACGCTGGCGCCGATCGGCCGCCATGAACTGGCCGTAGGCGCCGAACACCGCAGCGCCAAGGACAGGCTGACCAACAGCATCTATATCGCCTTCCTGCCGGACGATGAGCGCCTGCGCTGGTCCAGCCTCTATGCGCAGGACGCGATCACGCTGACCGATAAGCTGAAACTGACCCTTGGCGTTCGCGCCGAGCGCAATATCTACACCGGCAACGAATACCTGCCCAACGCCCGTCTGGCCTGGAATCCCACCTCTGACCAGCTCCTGTGGGCGGCCGCTTCGCGCACCGTGCGTGCGCCGTCACGCCTGGACCGCGACGTGTTCATTCCCGCCAAGCCACCGCGCATCCTGGAGGGCGGACCGAACTTCGAATCCGAAGTGGCGCGGGTCTTTGAGCTGGGTTACCGCCGCAGCCTTGAGCGCTTCAGCTACTCGGTCAACGTCTACCGCGCCTTTTACGACAAGCTGCACACGGGTGAACTGACGCCCAGCAGGCGCTCGATCTTCTTCACGAATGGCATGATGGCCGCCACCAGCGGCGTCGAAGCATGGGCAAGCTGGCAAGTCTCGCGCGACTGGCGTCTGAGTGCCGGCGCCACGGGACTGAAACAGAAGTTCTGGCTGAAGCCCGGCGTGCGCGACTTCGTCGCTTCGCTCGACAAGGAAGGCCGCGATCCGCGCAATACCTTCCTGCTGCGCTCCTCCCTGCAAATCCGCGAGAACTGCGACCTGGACGTGACCTTGCGCCATGTCGGGAAGCTGTTCAACCCGGACGTGCCGGCCTACCACACGGCGGACATGCGCCTGGCCTGGCGCCCGAAACCGGGCCTGGAGGTAGCTGTCGGCGGCACCAACCTGGCGGGGCCCGCGCACGGCGAATTTACCGAGGTGGCAACCCGCACCCTGGTGGAGCGCGGCTACTATGTCAACGTGATAAGCCGCTTCTGAGAAAACCCATGTTAAGATGTCGGCATGAAAGTCCTGTTCCGTGCCCTCATCGTCTGGCTGATGCTGCTGGCGGTCCCTTTCCAGGGGCTGGCCGCGGCTGGCGCGCTGCCGTGCGCCCCGGTGATTGGCGTCGCCCAGGCCATGCCCGCCGGCGAACATGACCACGCGGCCATGCTGGCTGCGGCGGAGCAGGGCGACCAGGATACGCAGCATGCCAACCATGCCGGCAAGACGGGCTCCCATTGCGGGGGCGTGTCCCCATGCTGTATCGGCGCAGCGCTTGCACCAAGCCTACCACTGGCCCAATCCGGGCCGCGCCTGACCGGCAAACTCATTCCCCATCACGCGGCGCCTCCTGCCGCCGTCGACCTGGCAACGCCTGAACGTCCGCCCCGGCATCTCTTCGCCTGATCCGGACCGGCCCATGCGGCCGGAGTATGTCCATTCACCGAGAGAAAAATATGATCGACCATCAGCGCTGGTTGCGGCCGTCCGCCGCAGCCGCCGTGGCCCTGCTGCTTAGCGGCTGCGCCACCTTTTCCAATGACGGCGGCTTTGGCGCCGTCGCCCAGGCCACGAAAGCCCGCAGCGGTGCGGAAGCCCGCATGGCGCGCAACGACGATGACCGCCGCGCCCTCGACGGCGAAGTGCGCAAGCTGCTCGCCGAGCCCCTGTCCGTCCAGACGGCAGTGCAGATCGCACTGCTGAACAATCGCGGCCTGCAAGCCACCTACTGGGACCTGGGCATTGCCGAAGCGGACCTGGTGCAGGCCGGCCGCCTGCAGAACCCCGGCTTCAGCTTCAAGCGCACCCACGGTGACGGCGAAGTCGCCATCGAGCGCACGCTGACCTTCAACCTGCTCAACCTGATCACGATGCCGCTGTCCAGCCGTATCGAAGCGCAGCGCTTCGAGCAGGCCAAGCTGCAGGTCAGCGCAGAAGCGATCCGCGTGGCGCAGGAAACGGCGCGTACCTATTACGAGGCGGTTGGCGCAAGCCAGGCCCTGGGCGCAGCCAACCAGGTGCAGGGCGCCGCTGCCGCCAGCGCGGAACTGGCGGCCCGCATGCAGAAGGGCGGCAACTGGAGCAAGCTGGATGCGGCCCGCGAGCAAGCCTTCAACGCGGAAGCGCTGGCCGAAGTGCGCCGCGCCCGCAAGCAGTCCAACGCCGCGCGCGAAAAGCTGACGCGCCTGATGGGCCTGAGCGGTCCGGATGCCGGCTACAAGCTGCCCGAGCGTCTACCCGACCTGCCGGACGCGCCGCGCGAGCTGCAGGACGTGGAAGAGCAGGCCGTGCGCGAGC
>DASWYX010000172.1:0-3854 GCA_036404755.1 Pseudoduganella sp. | reverse complement strand
TGATCTTCACGCGCTCGCAGGCAAAGTGACCCAGTCCATCGGACCATTGGCCGGCGCCGATGGTGCGGATGCTGCGCTCTTCGATGTCCTGCGAGGTGATGCAGCGCATGGTGCCGTGCGGCTGGTTGATGAAGATCGGTCCGTCGATCGAGATATTCTTCGCGTTGCGGATGGTGGTCATCTCGACGCCGTCGAAGATGCCGTCGCTGATCACCTTCACGTTTTCCACGCCATCGATGACGAGCGGATTTTTCAGCATGGCCGAACCATCGATGTAGACGGTGGTGTTGGAGCGCAGGCGGAATTCGCCGCTGTGGATGCCGGGGCCGAAGTAGACCAGGGGCTGCGTCAGGTCGGGCGCCCTGCCCTGCGTGATGTCGTAGGAAGTCAGGCTGGCCGGCTGCTGCGGCATGTCCTTGCGGATGGCGTGCGTGAAGATGTGCAGGTTGTGCAGTCGGTCATCGTCGAATTCCACGCTCAGGTTTTCGGCGCGGTTCAGCGTGAAGTAGACGATGCCGTTGCGCACGGTATGCCTGATGCCCTTCGATTCAGGGCGTACGGCCACCTTGCTGAAACTGCCGTTATTCTTTTGCACGGCCACTTCAACGGCGCCATCGAAATTAAAGTAGACCATGGAAGCATTCTGCTTGGTGTCCAGGTCCACCTTCACGTTGTATTCGTACAGGTCCTGCCACACGCCGCCCGGTGTGCGCACACGCACCGTGAAGTCGTCGTTGTGGTGTGTGTAGCGGATTGTCTGCGGGAAGGGAAATACCTGCAGTCTGTCGGCGGGCGCGGCCTGGCCCGAACTGGCAAATGCGCAGGTCCATGCAGCCAACGTGAAAAGCTTCCTGATCACTCGTTTGTCTCCTGCCCGCTTGTGCGGTGCTTGTTATCGATATCAGAATTGATGTTAGGTCAATCGTACGGTGGGGTCAAGCCTGTGGTGGTTCTTAACAACAAGTAGAGTTATCAAATTTTTCTTCTGATCCATATCGAATCGGCATATCTCCTGTTGTTCCATTTCCGAGGCGGCATAATCGGTCCTGAAAAATACGCGAAAAGCTCTTTGCCTTTTCGCGAAATCCACTGCTATACTTGTTATCGATAACAGCTATTCACTACATTGGAGACCGGTCGCATGTTCCAAAAGACCCTTCACGCTACCCATCCGGACATGATGGCGAACGCCAGCAACGAACAACTGCGCGAGCGCTACCTGATCAGCGGCCTGTTCGAAGCGGGCCGCATCGCACTCAATTACTGCCACAACGAGCGCTTTGTGATCGGCGGCGCCGCGCCGTTGGATAAGCCGCTCGCCCTGCCCCATCAGACCGAGCCTGCGTCCGCCGCCGGCCAGCCCTTCCTGGTGCGGCGCGAGCTGGGCATCATCAACGTTTCGGCCGGCGCCGGCCGCGTTACCGTGGACGGCAAGGCTTTCGAGCTGGCCCCGCGCGACGGCCTGTATGTGCCGATGGGCAGCGCCGACGTCACCTTCGAATCGCTGGACGCGGCCAACCCTGCCCGCTTCTACCTGGCGTCCACCCCGGCCCATGCGCGCTTCGAGCTGGTGAAGATCAATCACTCGCAAGCCATTCCGCTGGAGCGCGGCAGCCTGGAAACGTCGAACGCCCGCACCATCTATCAATACGTGATTCCCGGCGTGTGCCAGTCGGCCCAGCTGCTGCTCGGCCTGACCGTACTGAAAACCGGCAGCGTGTGGAACACCATGCCGCCGCACCTGCACGAGCGCCGCTCCGAAGTCTATTTCTACTTCGACCTGAAAGAGTCCGAGCGCGTGTTCCACTTCATGGGCGAGCCGGACAAGGCGCGCCACATCATCGTCGCCAATGAAGAAGCGGTCGTGTCGCCCCCGTGGTCCATCCACATGGGTTCGGGCACGGCCAATTACGCGTTCATCTGGGCCATGGGCGGGGAAAACCTCGACTACACCGATATGAACGTGCTCGATATCTGCCAGCTCAAATAAGGAGCGCGCCATGTCCAATCTGTTTGACCTGACCGGGCGTACTGCCCTGGTCACCGGCGCCAACACGGGCCTGGGCCAGGCGATTGCGGTCGCCCTCGCCCGCGCCGGCGCCGACATCGTGGCCGCCGGCCGCAGCGACGCCAGCGAGACCGCGCAGGCGGTGGCCGAAGCGGGCCGCGGCTTCCACTTCGTGCAGGCCGATTTCGGCAGCACAGCCGACGTGCAGCGCGTCGTCGACGCGGCGATTGCCTACCGCGGACGCCTGGATATCGTCGTCAACAATGCCGGCATCATCCGCCGCGCCGACAGCCTTGACGTAACCGAAGAGGACTGGGACGCGGTGGTGAACACCAATATGAAGTCCGTATTCTTCCTGTCGCAAGCGGCGGCGCGCCAGATGTCCCGGCATGGCTGCGGCAAGATCATCAACGTCGCATCGCTGCTCTCCTTCCAGGGCGGCATTCGCGTGCCGGCCTATACCGCCAGCAAAAGCGCGGTGGCCGGCATCACGCACGCGCTGGCCAATGAGTGGGCTGCGCTGGGCATCAATGTCAATGCCATCGCGCCCGGATACTTCGAGACCAATAACACGGCGCCGCTGCGCGACGATCCGAACCGCGCACCCGCCATCCTGGCCCGCATTCCGGCCGGACGCTGGGGAGTGCCGGACGATCTGGCAGGTGCGGCGGTCTTCCTCGCCAGCGCAGCCAGCAATTATGTACACGGCATCGTATTGCCGGTAGACGGGGGATGGCTCGCGCGATGAATACTATTGTCTGCTTTGGCGAAATCCTGTTGCGCCTCTCCGCGCCAGCCGGCGAACTGCTGCTGCAATCGCCCGTGGTCGATACCTGCATCGGTGGCGCGGAAGCGAATGTGGCCGTTTCGCTCGCCCACTTCGGCCATGACGCCCGCGTGGTCAGCGCGCTGCCGGACAATGCCCTCGGCCACGCGGCGCGCAACGCCCTGCGCGCCCAGGGCGTGGATACGCGCGGCGTCCAATTCCAGCCTGGCCGCATGGGGCTTTACTTCCTGACGCCCGGCGCCGTGCTGCGCCCGTCCGAGATCATTTACGACCGTGCCGCCTCCGTGTTCGCGCAAAACGCGGCATATGACTGGCCGGCGCTTTTGGCCGGCGCCAGCTGGCTGCACGTTTCCGGCATCACGCCGGCTGTGGGTCCGCAGCCTGCCGCCGCCGTACTGGCTGCCGTGCGTGCGGCGCGCACCGCCGGCGTGCGCGTCTCTTTCGACGGCAACTACCGCGCTTCCCTGTGGGCGCTGCAGGGCACCGACGGTGCGGACGTGCTGAAGGAATTGCTGTCCCACGCCGACCTGGCCTTTGCGGACCAGCGCGACATCGCCCTGGTGCTGGGCCGCCCGGAACTGGGCAAGGACCGCGCGGCAGCCATGCAGGCCGCCTTCGCCGCCTTCCCGCAATTGCAGCGCGTGGCCGCCACGATCCGCACCCAGCACAGCGTGGACCATCACGACATCAAGGCCACGCTGTACACGCGAGGCGGCATGTTCGATACCGGCAGCTACGCCTTGCCCGGCATCGTCGAGCGCATCGGCACGGGCGACGCGTTCGCGTCCGGCGTACTGCATGGCCTGGAATCCGGCTGGGACGATGCCGCGGCGCTGGACTTCGGCGTAGCCGCGGCAGCGCTGAAGCATTCGCTGGCCGGCGACTTCCTGGCCGCCAGCGAAGCGCAAGTGAAGGCCTTGGCGGCGGGAGGGCTGGATGTCCGTCGTTGATTCAGGACGGCTGGCCTGGCAGCTGCAGTGGGATCACGGCAGCGCCGAAGTGCAGGCACTGGGCGGCATGCTCGGTCCTGTCACGTTCCGCCTCGGCGAAGAGCGCGAG
>DASWYX010000171.1:0-2767 GCA_036404755.1 Pseudoduganella sp. | reverse complement strand
CGGCCAAACGGGTTCCTCGATCCAGCGCAGATTGTAGGGGCGCAGCTTGTCCGCCATCGATATCGCGCTGTGGGACATCGCCGGCAAGGCGGCCGGCCAGCCCGTGCACGCCCTGCTGGGCGGCGCCGAAGCGACGTCGCTGGCCACCTACGCCAGCCTGATTCGCTATGCCGATCCCGAACTTGTGCGCGTCAACGTGCAGCGCGCGGTGAAGGACGGCTACCGCTACCTGAAGCTGCATGAAATCGATCCCGCCACCGTGGCCGCCGCGCGCGAAGCGGCCGGCCCGGACATCGAAATCACGCTGGACGTAAACGCCCCCTGGAGCGTGCGCGAAGCGCTGGACATGGCCGACAAACTGCGCCCCTACAATCTGCGCTGGATCGAGGAACCCGTTTGGCCGCCGGAGGATTACGACGGCCTGGCGACCGTGCGCAGGCAGGGCGGCATCCCCGTCGCGGCAGGCGAAAACGCATCCACGCTGATGGATTTCCAGCACATGCTGCAAGCCGGCGCCGTCGACTTCATCCAGCCCAGCCCTTCCAAGATGGGCGGCATCACCGAACTACGCAAGGTGTACGCGCTGGCCAGTGCGTACGGCACCGAAGTGCGCGTGCACACCTTCTACGACGGTCCCGGCCTGCTGGCCAGCGTGCACGCCAGCGCGGCGCTGGGCGGTCCCAAGTCGATCGTCGAATGGCGCTACTTCGACCTGGAGGCCCAGCTCTATGGCGACGCCATCATCCCGAAGGATGGCCGCATCGGCGTGCCGCAAGGCCCGGGTCTGGGCCTGGAACCGAATCCGGACGTGATCCGCGACTACCGCATCTGACAACTACAAAAGTGGAGACATCATGTTCGAACGGATCATTGGGCCTATCCTGCCCGTCGCCTTCATCATCTTCCTGGGCTATTTCGCGGGCAAGCGCAAGCGGCTGGACAAGGCCGACAGCCTGGTCATCAGCCGCGTGGTACTCGGCTACATCTTCCCGGCCCTGCTGCTGGTCGGCATGGCGAGCACGCCACGCGAGCAGCTGCTGGACTTCCGGCTGGTGCTGGCCACCTTCATCGGCATCATGGGCATGTATCTGATCGCGCTGGCCATCGGCTGGTGGAAGTACCGCGAGCTGAAGGCGGCCACGCTGAAGGGCTTCGTCAACGGCTATCCGGACGCCGCCTTCATGGGCATCCCCATCCTCGGCACCATGTTCGGCGCGGGCAGCATTTACTCGGTGCTGGTGCTGAACATCATCGCCAGCCTGCTGATGATTCCCCTGACGACGATGCTGCTGACCATCGCATCCGGCGCGGGCAGCGGGGCGCAGGCCTTCAAGTCCAGCATGGCGGCGGCGGTAAGGCGTCCGCTGATGTGGGCGCCGGCGCTGGGCATCCTGTGCTCCCTGCTGCAGGTGAAATTCCCGCCGCTGGTGGCGGAAACCTTCACCATGCTCGGCAAGGCCACGCCCGGCGTGTCGCTGCTGTGCCTCGGCCTGATCATGTCGTCCGAAGCGCTGAAGATGTCCGGCGAGATCTGGACGAATATCGGCCTGAAGCTGCTGGTGCACCCGGCCCTGATGATTGCCGCCATCGTGGGACTGGGCGTGCATGGACAGTATGCGCAGCAAATGATCCTGCTGGCCGCGCTGCCATCGGCCACCATTCCGGCCATGTTCGCCAACGAGGCGGGCGCCTACCAGAGCGAGGCTGCCACCACCATCCTCGTGACGACCGTGCTCTCCATCTTCACCTTCCTGGTGGCGATCTGGCTGGTGGACGGCGGCCTGGCGGCGGCATAAAAAAAACGGCGGGCACGAAGCCCGCCGTTTGTGCTGGCGCTGCGAGGATTACAGCGATGCGCGCAGGCCCAGGTACCAGCGGCGGCCAATGGCGTCGTAGGTGCCTGCATCGGTTTCGGCGCCGGTGGTGTTGAACGGCAGGCCGGTGATGATTGGAGGCGGCTTCACGTCAAAGGCATTGTCCACGCCCAGGTAGATCTCGTACTTCTTCTTCAGCGTGTACGAGAACTGGAAGTCCTGGTAAGTCTTCTGGTTCACCTTGACGGAGTTGCGCGGCATGTCGTACTGGGCCAGGAACTGGTCATCCAGCGCCGACTTGCCGTAGTAGGTCGTGGTGCCGGTCACCGACCATGGACCCCAGCGATAAGCCAGGTTCAGCGTAGCGCGGTTCTTGGCCGAACCGACTTCGCCGGCCCAGTAGTCCTTGTCCGCGCCAGGCAGCGGCACATCGTAGCCGTCGCGCAGCCAGGTCCAGGCCAGGCGTGCGCTCAGGCGGCCCGGACCAACGCGGTCGGCCCACGATGCGGTCACGTCGACGCCCTCGGTGGCCTTGCCGCCGCTGTTGTTGACGGCCGAATCGATGTACTGCAGCGAACCGGCGCTGTTGGCGCCAACGGCAGTCGGACGGCGGGTGATCGTGTTGCAGAAGGTGCCGTCGCCGCCGTAGCAGTTCTGCAGTGCGAACTGGCGTGGGATCGGCACGATCGCGTCCGAGATCTTGATGTCGAAGTAGTCCAGCGTGAAGGTGAACTTGTTCAGCGCCGGAATCGACAGCGGCGTCCACACGATGCCCACCGTGGTGGAACGGCCTTTCTCTTCATGCAGGTTCGGATTGCCGCGGTCGAAGCCGCTGATGCCCTGCTGGTCGGCCTGGTTCAGCGTGAAGGCGCCATTGGCGGCGATGTTGGCCATCACGCCGGGTGCGGCGCGGCAGGCCGTGTCGCGTGCGCCCTGCGAGGTGGCGGTCACGC
>DASWYX010000170.1:0-5570 GCA_036404755.1 Pseudoduganella sp. | reverse complement strand
ATTACGGCGATTAAATTGCTTTGGGATGGGGTGGCGGGGTATTTGCACTAAAACCTGAAACCTAAAACCTAAAACCGGGTCAGACCCAAGGGTCGGACCCTTTATACGCGACGGCTGCAGGCCGAGGGTCAGACCCTTGGGTCTGACCCAGGGTTTAGGTTTTATTCCAGATTCTGCACCTGCTCGCGCATCTGCTCGATCAGCAGCTTCAATTCCATCGACGCATCGGCCAGCTCTTTAACGGAAGCCTTGGCGCCGAGCGTATTCGCTTCGCGGTTCAATTCCTGCATCATGAAATCCAGGCGCTTGCCTACCTGGCCGCCTTTTTTCAGGATATGGCGGGTTTCGGTCAGGTGGGCGGAGAGGCGGCCCAGTTCCTCGGCCACGTCGATGCGGATGCCGTACAGGATCACTTCCTGGCGGATGCGCTCCATCGCGTCCTGGCGCGACAGGGAAGTATTGGAACCCTGGCAAGCCAGGCCCAGGGCTTCCTGCATGCGCTCCACAGCCTTTTGTTGGAATTGTGCAACGACCTGGGGAATCAGCGGCGTGATGCGTTTTACGATCGCTTCCATCGCTTCGATGCGGGAAATCAGCATCGCTTCCAGCGCCGCGCCTTCGCGCTGGCGGCTGTTGACGAAGGAATCCAGCGTGCGCTTCATCAGGTCGGAGACGTCCTGCTGCAGCGATTCCTGGCCGATCTGGGCCTCTTCCACCACACCTGGCCAGCGCAGCAATTCGGCGACGGACATTTGCGTCGCGCCGGCAAAGTGCTGGCCCACTTCGCCCTGCAGGCGGGCCAGTTCATTCAGGAGGGTGACGTTCAGGGCTTGCGTGCCCGCGGCAGCCGCCTTGCGGCCAAAACTCAGTCGCAGCTCGACTTTGCCTCGCGTGATCGCGCCCATGATGGCCGCGCGTAAATCGGGTTCGAGGGCGCGCAGGTCGTCGTTTATACGGAACTGAAGGTCAAGGAAGCGTGAGTTGACGCTCTTGATCTCGATTGTCAATGTTCCCGCTGCGCTCTCGCTGGTGGCAACCGCGTAGCCTGTCATGCTGGAAATGCTCAAAGGATATCCCCGATTTTGTCTTTGTCTTTACAATACACTGTTTTGTCCACACAATCCGGTTAGTTGAAGCGAGGAAACTTATGGCAGCTCAGAACAACGCTCCCCTACCGGATGGCCTGGAAATTGCTGGATACCGCATTGTAAAGAAAATTGCGTCAGGTGGGTTCAGTATTGTGTACCTCGCCTATGACGCGGAAGGCAATGCGGTTGCAATAAAAGAATATTTACCAAGTACGCTTGCATTACGTCAAGAGGGTGAATTCATCCCGGCGGTGTCCAAAGCGAACCTTGCGGTCTTTCGTATAGGGCTGAAATGCTTTTTTGAAGAGGGTAGAGCCCTCGCAAGAATTTCACATCCAAATGTTGTAAGAGTGTTGAATTTCTTCCGCGCGAATGAAACTGTTTATATGGTCATGCATTATGAATCGGGCCATTCGCTGCAGGAACACATCCAGCGTCAGCGCGCAAAAGGGCGCAATTCCGGCGAAGCTTTTATCCGCCAGATTTTTACGCAGGTACTAAAAGGCTTGCGCGAGGTGCATACCAATAAACTGCTGCACTTGGACCTGAAACCGGCAAATATTTACCTGCGCACCGACGGCACGCCCATGCTGCTGGATTTCGGCGCGGCGCGCCAGACCGTCAATAGCGACAGTCCGAAGCTGATGCCGATGTACACGCCCGGCTTCGCCGCCCCCGAGCTTTACTCCAAGACCGAGACCCTGGGACCCTGGACCGATGTGTACAGCATCGGCGCCTCGATGTTCGCCTGCATGGTGGGGCAGCCGCCGCAGCCGGCTGACCAACGCCGCAAGGAAGACAGGATGGAGGCCCACTTCGCCAAGCTGGACGGCCAGTATTCGCCGGAGCTGGTAAAGCTGGTGCGCTGGACGCTGCAACTCGATCCGCTGGCCCGTCCGCAAAGCCTGTTCGAATTCCAGAAGCTGCTGCAGGCGCCTGCCGCGCCGCCCAAGCCCGCGCCCGAACCACGTGCGCTGGAAAAGCTGGGCGAGCAGGTGCGCGACCTCGCGAGCCGCCTCGGCTTCGGCCGCAAGAAAGCCGGTTCGCCGCGCACGCAACATTAAGGGAGGCTGGCCATGCAATTCTCCGTGTATCAGCAAACGCATATCGGCGGCCGCAAGGTCAACCAGGACCGCATGGGCTACAGCTTCACGCGCGACGCGCTGCTGCTGGTGCTGGCTGATGGCATGGGCGGGCACGCCCGCGGCGAGATCGCCGCCACCATCGCCACGCAGACCCTGTCCACGATGTTCCAGCAGCAGGCCACGCCCTATGTGAAAGGGCCGGAGCGCTTCCTGGAGGATGCCTTCCATGCCGCCCACCGTGAAATCCACCGCTACACGGCGGCCAACAATATGCCGGAGTCGCCGCGCACGACCATCGTGGCCTGCCTGGTGCAGCACAATACGGCGACCTGGGCGCACTGCGGCGATTCGCGCCTGTACTGGATTCGTAATGGCCAGGTGCACGGGCGCACGCGCGACCACTCGCATGTCGAGAACATGATCGAGAAGGGGCAGATCCCGGCGTCCGCACGCACCACCCATCCGGACCGCAACAAACTGTATAACTGCCTTGGCGCGAACACCGTGCCGCGGGTGGACATCTCGGGCCGCGCCAGCCTGCTGCCCGGCGATACCCTGTTATTATGCTCGGACGGGCTGTGGTCGATGATGCCGGACGAGGAACTGGTGCAGGCGATGTCCACGCAAACCGTGGTGCGCGCCGTGCCGGAGATGCTGTCCACCGCGCTGCGCCGCGCCGGCGACGGCAGCGACAACGTGACCGCCCTGGCCATCATGTGGCAGGGCAGCCTGGTGATGGACAGCGCGCCCACTTCCACCCAGGTCTCGTCCACCGTGATCTCGACCGAAGCGCTGCCCGATGACCTGGTCAGCACCACCATCCACGGCAAGTCCGGGGTGGACGTGTTCGACGACGACGAAATTGAAAAGGCGATTGCGGAAATCCGCGGCGCCATCGAAAAATCATCCCAAATACTCAAATAGGATTTTCATGACTTCTGTTAACCGCCCCAGCGGCCGCCCGGTCGATGCGCTGCGCGAGATCCGCATCACGCGCAACTACACCAAGCATGCCGAAGGTTCCGTGCTGATCGAATGCGGCGACACGAAGGTGATCTGCACGGCCAGCATCGAAGAAAGGGTGCCCGGCTTCCTGAAAGGGAAGGGACAGGGCTGGATGACGGCCGAATACGGCATGCTGCCCCGTTCCACCCATTCGCGCATGGACCGCGAGGCGGCCAAGGGCAAGCAGAGCGGCCGCACCCAGGAGATCCAGCGCCTGATTGGCCGTTCGCTGCGCGCAGCCTTCGACCTGCAAGCCTTTGGCGAGCGCACGCTGCACCTGGACTGCGACGTGATCCAGGCTGACGGCGGCACGCGTACCGCGTCCATCACGGGCGCCATGGTCGCGGCGTATGATGCGTTTTCGAAGCTGGTGGCGTCCGGCGCAATTCCGGCCATGCCCATCAAGCACTTCGTGGCCGCGATCTCGGTCGGCGTCTACCAGGGCGTGCCGGTGCTGGACCTGGACTACCTGGAGGATTCGGACTGCGATACGGACATGAACGTGATCATGACCGACGCCGGCTCCTTCGTTGAAGTGCAGGGCACGGCGGAAGGCGCGGCCTTCGACCGCGCCGCCATGAACCGCCTGCTGGACCTGGCGCAGGCCGGCATCGAGAACCTGATCAGGCAGCAGAAGCAGGTGCTGGGACTGGCCGCCGCCTGAGCGAACGCACGGCGCAGCGGGAGTAGAATGGGGAACCATGAAAAAGTGGATCCCGCTCTTGCTGGCGTGCATCGTGTTTGCGATGTGTCCCGCCTTTGCCCGGGATCTCAACATCGTCTTCGTGCCGAAGGCGCGCGACCAGGACTTCTGGACCTTCATGCGGCAGGGCGTGGACCGGGCGGTGCAGGAAGACGGGCATGTGAACCTGACCTGGCGCGGCCCCGCCTATAACGACGATATCGATTCGCAAATCGACATCGTGCGCATCTATTCGAAACCCGACATAGACGCCATCATCATCGCTGCGACCGACCATGCGCGCCTCGCCGAGCCGGTCCGGCAAGCCGCGGCGCTGGGGATCAAGGTCGTGGCTGTCGATTCCGCCCTGGACGGCAATGCCCACGTCAACTTCATCACGACCAATAATTATGCGGCCGGCAGGATGGCGGCCGAGCGCCTGTCCGCGCTGATGAACGGGCAGGGCACCGTGGCCGTGCTGCGCACCAATGTCGGCAGTGGTTCGACGAATGAGCGCGCCAACGGCTTCGTCGATTACCTGAAGAAGAAGGCGCCGGACATCGTCATCGTGGCCGATGAATACGGCGGCGGCACGCGCGGCAAGTCGGCGCGCAGCGCTGCGGCCTTGCTGGAAAAGCATCCCGCCGTCGATGCCATATTCGCCGTCAATGAGTCGTCCAGTGACGGGGTGCTGCGGACCTTGCGGCACATGGGCCTTGCCGGCAAAAAGAAATTCATCGGCTTCGATACCACCGATTTCCTGCTGGAGGGCCTCGCGAAACAGGAAATCAACGGACTGGTGGTGCAGAATCCGCGCCAGATGGGTTATCTGTCGGTGAAAGCCGCCGTTGCCGCTGTCCGCGGCGCTGCGATCAGGGAGCCGGTCATCCTGACGGACGCTGTCATGGTCACCCTTGAGAATTACCGGAAGCCCGAGATTCAAGCGCTGCTGGTGCCGTAGGATTACAATGGCAGGCTGTCACCAACGAATTGCCGGATTATTCATGACTCAACGCATCGTTCTCGCATCGAACAACAAGGGCAAGCTCAAGGAATTCAATGAGCTGCTGTCGACCATTGGCTTCACGGTTCTTCCGCAGGGCGAATTCAACGTCTCGGAGTCGCCGGAGCCGTTCCACACCTTTGTCGAAAATGCACTGACCAAGGCGCGCCATGCATCGCGCCAGACCGGCCTGCCGGCGCTGGCCGACGATTCGGGCGTCTGCGTGAATGCGCTGAACGGGGCGCCGGGCGTGTATTCGGCGCGCTATGCCGGCGAACCAAAATCGGACGCGCGCAACAGCGCAAAACTGATCGACGACCTGCAAGCGTTCGACGATAAGTCCGCGTACTACTACTGCGTTCTGGTCTATGTGCGCCATGCGGACGATCCGCAGCCCATCATCGCCGATGGCCGCTGGGATGGCGAAATCCGCGCCGAGGCGCGCGGCGACAATGGCTTCGGTTATGACCCTTACTTCCTGATTCCGTCGCTGGGCAAGCATGTGGCCGAGCTGCCTTCCGAAGAAAAGAACCTCCTGTCCCATCGCGGCCAGGCGCTGCGTGCACTGGTAGAGAAGCTGAAAAAATGATCCCGATTAAACCGGTGGGCAGCAAGAGCGCTACCCGGACCATAGACACGGCCGCCGGCGTGGCGGCGCAATACCTGCAGCCGGGCGCGCTGAACCTGTCGGCGCTGCCGCCGCTGTC
>DASWYX010000169.1:0-6753 GCA_036404755.1 Pseudoduganella sp. | reverse complement strand
GTCTCCAGCCACAGATACCCTTCGCGCGTGATGCCTTCCAGCAGCACTTCCTTGATGCGGCCCTGCCACACCATCGGCACGCGCACGCCGCGCGGGTCGCCGATGGCCTCGCCGCGCAGGGGCAGCGCGGGCGTGTCTTCGTCCGGCGTGAACCAGCCGAGTTCGGTGAAGAAGGTCTTGTGGCAGTAGCCGATGGCGGTCAGCCAGTCGAACAGTTCGACGATATCAAGCGGACGGGCCAGGGTTTCGGCGCTTTCAACCCAGGCGGGCGCCTGATCGAACGCGTCCGCCAGGTCAGCCTGTGTAATATTGGCGTTGTGACGGACGCTCGCCAGGTGCTCGACGAGCTGGATATATCGGGGATCTTGAGTGGTGGTCATACGGCAATATATCCGGAGCAAGCTTTGTTCCGCAACGCTAGCCCGACCGCCGTTGCTCTTGGTAAAATAGATCTTTGGGCGAGCGCCCCCTATTGAGAATTGCAAATGAGCCAACACTTTTCCGGCAGCCTGTTCATGGTTGCAGCCCCTTCGGGCGCCGGCAAATCGACGCTGGTGAATGCCCTGCTGGCGCAGGAACCGGCGATCAAACTGTCGATTTCGACCACCACCCGCGCGCCGCGTCCTGGCGAGCAGAATGGCCGCGAGTACTTCTTCACCACGCCGGAGGACTTCCTCAAGCGCGCTGAAGCGGGCGAATTCCTCGAGTGGGCGGAAGTGCACGGCAATTACTACGGCACCTCGCGCATCTTCGTCGAAGAACAGATGAAGGCCGGCACCGATATCCTGCTGGAGATCGACTGGCAAGGCGCGCGCCAGGTGAAGAAGCAGTTCGCCCAGGCGCTGGGCATTTTCATCCTGCCGCCGTCCATCGCGGCGCTGGAAGAACGCCTGCATAAACGCGGCCAGGACGAACCCCATGTGATCACCCGCCGGCTGCTGGCGGCAGGCGGCGAAATCGCCCACGCGCCGGAGTTCGAGTATGTTATTATCAACGAAGAGTTCCCGGTCGCCTTGTCCGAGCTGAGCGCGATCGTCCGTTCGGCCCGTTGCCGTTTCCCGCAGCAAGCCGCCCGCAGCGCCGCGCTGTTTACCCAGCTAGGTATTCACGCCGGCCACGCAGAATAAACACCGAATACACGCATCCAGGAGTATAAAGAATGGCCCGTATCACGATTGAAGATTGCCTGAAAAACGTACCTAACCGTTTCCAGCTGACCCTGGCCGCAACCTACCGCGCCCGCCAGCTGCTGCAAGGCCACACCCCCAAGGTCGAAGCCAAGGACAAGCCAACCGTGGTGGCACTGCGCGAAATCGCCGCCGGCAAAGTCGGTCTGGAAATGCTGAAAAAGGTCCCTATGTAAGCTGGGAACCTGGTTCCCGACCTTCATGTCACAGGTTCACCCAGTAGGATTCCATCACTGACCAGATATGAACCTGACCAGCACCGACACCAGTGTGACTGAACAGCCCGCCCGCCGGGCAAGGCGCCCGGCTAAATCTACGCCGGGCGTTGACGTTTCTGCAGCATCCAATTCCACCTCGTCCTACGCCGCCAGCGTGGCGACCATCAGCCATCTCACCGAAAAACTCGCCGAGTACATGGGCGAATCGGACCTGAAGAAGGTCAAGGAAGCCTATCGCTTCTCGGACGAGATGCACCTGGGCCAGGTCCGCAAGTCGGGCGAGCCATACATTTCGCACCCGATCGCGGTGGCGGAAATCTGCGCGGACTGGAAGCTGGATGCGCAGGCGATCATGGCGGCGCTGCTGCACGATGTGATGGAAGACCAGGACGTCAAGAAGGATGAACTGATCGAGCGCTTCGGCGCGCCGGTCGCACACCTGGTGGACGGCCTGTCGAAACTGGAAAAAATCGAATTCCAGAGCCAGATCGAGGCACAGGCGGAAAACTTCCGCAAGATGCTGCTGGCCATGGCGTCGGACGTGCGCGTCATCCTGATCAAGCTGGCCGACCGCCTGCACAATATGCGCACGCTGGACGTGATGGCGCCCATCAAGAAGCGCCGCATCGCGGCCGAAACGATGGAAGTTTATGTGCCGATCGCGCACCGGCTTGGCCTGAACAACATTTACCGCGAGCTGCAGGAACTGTCCTTCGCCCACCTGTACCCGCTGCGCTATCACGTGCTGTCCAAGGCCGTGAAGGCGGCGCGCGGCAACCGCCGCGAAGTGGTGGGCAAGATCATGGAAGCGGTCAAGAACACGCTGGGCATGGCCGGCATCCATGCCGAAGTCTATGGCCGCGAGAAAACCCTGTACGGCATCTACAAGAAGATGCGCGCCAAGCACCTGACCTTCTCGCAGGTGCTGGATGTGTATGGCTTCCGCGTGGTGGTGGACAGCTTCTCGAACTGTTACGTGGCGCTGGGCACCCTGCACTCGCTGTACAAGCCCATGCCGGGCAAGTTCAAGGATTACATCGCGATCCGCAAGCTGAACGGCTACCAGTCGCTGCACACGACCCTGATCGGCCCTTACGGCACGCCGGTGGAATTCCAGATCCGTACGCAGGAGATGCACCGCACGGCCGAATCGGGCGTGGCGGCGCACTGGCTGTACAAGAACAATGACGCGAACATGTCGGACATGCAGCAGCGCACCCACGCGTGGCTGCAGTCCCTGCTCGATATCCAGCAGCAGACGGGCGACTCGGCCGAATTCCTGGAACACGTGAAGGTCGACCTGTTCCCGGATTCGGTGTACGTGTTCACGCCGAAGTCCAAGATCATCGCGCTGCCGCGCGGCGCCACGCCGATCGATTTCGCCTACGCGATCCATACCGGCATCGGCGACCATACGGTGTCCGTGATGATCAATTCCGAGCCGGCCCAGCTGCGCACGGAATTGCGCAACGGCGATATCGTGGAAATCACGACCGACCCGAATTCGCGTCCTTCGCCGAGCTGGCTGTCGTTCGTACGCACCGGCAAGGCGCGCTCGGCGATCCGCCACCACCTGCGCACCATCAACCTGCCAGAATCGATCCGCCTCGGCCAGCAACTGCTGAACCAGGCGCTGCACGCGATCAATATTTCGCCTGAGCTGCCGGGTCCGCTAATGGAGCGCCTGCTGAACGAATCGTCGGCCAAGTCGCCCGAGGAACTGTATGCCGACATCGGCATCGGCAAGCGCATGGCCGCCCTGGTGGCGCGCCACATCTTCGGCCTGATGGGGGGCGAGTCCGCCGCTTCCGCGCCAATCCACCACGACAGTGCGGCCGATCTCGATCCGGTCACGATCTACGGCAGCGAAGGCGTGTCCGTGCAGCTGGCGCCGTGCTGCCTGCCGATCCCGGGCGACCACATCGTCGGCCAGTTGCGCCGCGACCAGGGCCTGCAAGTCCACACTGCCGACTGCACCGTGGCCAAGCGCCTCAAGCAGAAGGAACCGGACCGCTGGATCGCCGTCAAATGGGGCACCGAGCTCAACCGCCGCTTCGACTCGCGCATCCGCCTGCTGATCAACAATGAAAAGGGCATTCTCGCCCGCGTGGCCGCCGAGATCGGCGAATCCGACGGCAACATCACCTTCGTCGGCATGGACGAGGACCGCGAGCACATCCTCCACCAGCTGCGCTTCACCATCCAGGTGAAGGACCGCGTGCACCTCGCCGCCCTGCTCCGCAACGTACGCAAAGTCGCCGGCGTCAACCGCGTCTCCCGCGAGCGCGCCTGAGCCAGGGTCAGACCCTCGGGACTCCGCGTCCCCGTCTGACCCGGTTTTAGGTTTTCCTAGCGCGCGTTCAAAATGCACCGAAGCCCGAATCCGCTCCAGATCCGCCTGTGAATACGGCGCCTCAAACAAAGCCAGATAAGCCCGCCGTCTCCCCTCTGGATCACTTGCAAGTCTCAAATAAGCCTCATGTGGAGTCAGCACGTGGCTGCTCCGCCCCTCCGCATTGCAGCCAAAGCTTGACCACGGATATCCCCCCGCAAACTGGACCATGCCCGCCCGCACCGGATTTAGCTCGATATACCGCTGGCACAGCAGCAGGTAATCCTCAGCCTCGATCAGCCCAGCCTTGTAGCGGCCATCCCACATGGTTCCGGTGCCGCCGTGCTGGCGGTGGTGGCTGTGATCTGAGCGAGCGCTTTCATCATCCCTGACTGGGCGTTCAGCTTCTGTACGGTCACGAGCAGGTGCACGTGGTTTGACATTAGTACGTAGGCATGGATCAGGCAGCCATTGGCCTTGCTGTGCTTTTCGAGCAGGGCCAGGTAATGATGGCGGTCTTCGTCCGAGAAGAAGCAGGTACGCCGATTGTCGCCGCGCTGGAGTATGTGGATGCAACTGCCGGCTGGGAAGTGACGGAGGGGGCGGGGCATGGGGCTGCTCCTTTAAAACCTAAAACCTGGGTCAGACCCAAGGTCTGACCCCCGGGGTTAGGTTTAAAGAGTAGCGTCCCCCACCGCGCCCCCTTTGCGGCGCATCAAGCCTCGCCGGGCTCTGGGTAGCTGACTTCGAGGACCTCGATTTCCTCCACCCCGGTAGGCGTGTGGAGCGTGACGGTCTCGCCTTCGCGGGCCTGGGTCAGCGTGCGGGCGACGGGCGAGATCCAGCTGATCTTGCCCTTCAGGGGATCGAACTCGTCAATCCCGACAATGGTAATGGTCTGCTCTTCGCCCGACTGCTTGGCATAGGTCACGGTCGCGCCGAAAAAGATCTGGTCGCTGCCGTGGTGCACGCTGGGGTCGACCACGGCTGCCAGATCCAGCCGCTTGGTCAGGAAGCGGATGCGGCGGTCGATTTCGCGCAGGCGGCGCTTACCGTAAATATAGTCGCCGTTCTCGGACCGGTCGCCATTCGACGCCGCCCAGTGCACCACTTTCACCACTTCCGGCCGCTCCACGTCGATCAGTTGCAGCAGCTCATCCTTGATGCGCTGGTAGCCGGCGGGCGTGATGTAGTTTTTCGATCCCGGCGGGATCGCCAGCGCGGCGGGGACGGCATCGTCGTCCTCGTCCTGCTCGCTCTCTTTTACGAATGCCTTGTTCATATCTGCTTAAGTCTAATGGTGCAATAATGGCACCCACATGAAGCGATTGTACACATTCAGACGCCGCCTGTTTGCCCCACTCGTCTACCTGGCCGCCCTCTTCCTGATGCTGGAGGAATGGCTGTGGGATGTCGGCGCGCGCTTCATGGCGAAGCTGGCGCAATTCCCGCCGCTGCGCGCGCTGGAGCGCTTCATCGGCAGGCTCGGTCCCTTTGCCGCCCTCGCAGTCTTCGTGCTGCCGGCGTTGATGCTGTTCCCCGTCAAGCTGCTGGCCCTGATGGCCATTGCCCATGGACACGCCATGCTCGGCCTGGCCGTATTCATCACGGCCAAGCTGGCCGGCGCCGCCGCCGTCGCAAGGCTGTACGCGCTGACTCGCCCCGCCCTGCTGCGCCTGCAATGGTTCGCCCGCCTGCACAACTGGTTCATCGACTTGAAGGACCGCTGGATCGCGCGCCTGAAAGCCACCGCCGCCTGGCGCGAATGCCGGGACGCCCTGCATGCCTGCCGCGTCTGGCTGCGCAGGCTGTGGCGGCGCGGACCCGGGGGCCGTCACGACAAGCGTGCGCTCAGGGTGTTGCGCCGCTTCAGCGCTTTCTGGCGTGCACGACGCCGGTGAGGCTACACTATGGCCCATGCACCCGTGTCAATCCACCGTTCTCGACGCCATTGCCGCGCACACGCCCGGCCTGGTCTACCAGTTCTCCCGCCTGCCCGACGGCAGCGTTGAATTCCCTTATCTGAGCGACGGCTGCCTGGCCCTGCTCGGCATCCCCGCCAGCGAGCTGCAGGCCGCGCCGCACCGTTTCCTGGAACTGATCCTGCCGGAAGACCGCGCCTCCTATCAGGAAGCAATGGACGCTTCGGCCGCCTCGCTGTGGAGCTGGAACTGGGAAGGCCGCATCTGGGTCGAAGCCTGGAAGGACGTGAAATGGATCAACCTGCGCTCCACCCCGCACCGCCTGGAAGACGGCACCGTGCAGTGGGAAGGCATCATGAGCAATATCACGGAGAGCAAGCTGGAGCAGCTGGAAGTGCGCGCCAGCCGCGCCCGCCTGGCCGAGCTCACCGCGCACATTGAAAAGGTCAAGGAACAGGAACGCGAACGTATCGCGCGCGAAATCCATGACGACCTGGGCGGCAACCTGACCGCCATCAAGATGGCGCTGGCGATGCTGGCCGCGCGTCTGCCGGAAGGCGACAGCACGCTGCAGCAGAAAGCGGCCTACGTCGATTCCCTGGTCGACCGCACCATCGACGCCGTGCACCGCATCTCGCTCGACCTGCGCCCCTCGGTGCTGGACTTCGGCCTGCCCGTGGCGCTGGAATGGCAGGTGAAGGAATTCGCTACCCAGGCCGGCATTCCCTGCAGCTTCCAGTCCAATGTGAAGGACCTCGACCTCGATCCCGACCAGGCGGCAGCCCTGTTCCGCATCGCCCAGGAAGCGCTGACCAATATCGCCAAGCATGCGGACGCGAAAACCGTCACCGTCCGCCTGCAGCGCGCGCGCGGCATCCTGAGCCTGAAAATCAGCGACGACGGCCAGGGCATCCACGCCACCGACCGCAGCAAGCCCGACTCTTTCGGCCTGCGCGGCATGGCCGAGCGCGCCAATGCATTGGGCGGTACGTTGACGCTGAGCCACGCTCCGGGCGGCGGGACGGTGGTTTCGATCAAAATACGGCTCCCGGCAAGCGCTGCGGACGTTAAAATAGCGAGCAAAGAAGTTGCCG
>DASWYX010000168.1:0-9314 GCA_036404755.1 Pseudoduganella sp. | reverse complement strand
CTTGCGCGCGCCTTCGTTCCAGGTCGAGATGGTGCCGTCCGGCCCCAAAAGAAGGATGGCGTGGTTCTTGATCGCGCTGGTCAGCAACTGGAAGCGCGCTTCGGAGACCTGCAGGCTGGCCTCCTGCTCGCGGATGCGGGCCACCGACTGGTCCGTCGCCAATTGGGCCAGCTGGCGCTCGCGCACGAGATTGCGGCAGATTCCAAAGAAAAGGAGGCTGATCGTGGTGCCCAGCATCAGCAGCAGGAAGGGCTTGTCCTGGTCGATACTGGCGTCGAACAGGGCGGTGGGCCGTATGCGCAGCGTCCATTGCTGGCCGTTGTCGCCAACCAGCACGCTCTGGATATTTTCCAGGTTCAGGTAGCTGGCGCCGCGCTCGGGCAGCTTGCTGACGAAGAGTGGTTCGCTATTGAGCGAATCGTAAAAAATCTCCAGCCGCAGTTCACGCAGCTGGTCGTTGAAAATGCTGGTCATCAGCTCACTGATACGCAGCGGTGCATACACATAACCAAGCAAGCGCCGGCCCGATCGGCCTTCATCGGGCGGCGCGTAGGCGGGATTGACGAGCAGGAAGCCCACGCCCTTGTCTCCGGCCGCATTCTGGGCGAGGATGATCGGCCCCGTGACCGACATGCGGCCATTCTGCATGGCGGCCATCAGTGCACGCTGGCGTACCGGCTCCGACAGCATGTCGTAGCCGATCACGCGCAGGTTGTTTGCAGTCTCCGGCTCCAGCAAGACCACGGGTGCGTAGAAGTCGCGCTTCCCTTCCGGCCAGATGCGGAAGTTCGGGCGTTCATCGGCCCGGATTGCTGCGATGGAGCGTTCCAGCTCGTGGGCGGAGAAAAAGCTGGTAAAGCCCAGGCCCAGCGCACCCGGATATTCGCTGGGCAGGTGCATGCCCGCGACGAAATTGCGCCACTCGTGGCGCTCGACCTGATTGGAAGACTCGAACAGGGCGGCGCACGCGCGCAGCAGCGATTCGTAATTGTCCATGCGCTGGGCAAGCGTGTTGCCGACAGCGGCCGCGGAACGGTCGAAGCGCTCGCGCGCATCTTGCGCAATATCGGCTTCTACCCACTCCGCTGCGATCACGGTGAGCGTGATGCAAACGGCCAGAGCGAGGAGGGGGATGGCTGAAAATCGCGGCAGGGCGCCGCTGTCCGTGGCCAGTACCCATGCGATCAAGGTACTGATGCCGATGAAGAGGCAAAGGTCCAGCAGGGAATGCTGCAGCAGGCCGGAATCGAAGGGGCCGAAACCGTTGGCGGTCGCAGGCACCGCGATGACGATAATGACGGCCAGCGTCAGCAGCACTACGTCGCGGCTGTGGAATAAGGCGGCCCAGGCCACAAAGGGCAACAGGATGTACGGCGGCAGAGCGACGCCCATCACTTCAGGCTTGCCGAAGAAGATGCCCGCCGCGCACAAACCCGTCAGCAATAGCAGGAACAACACCGGGGTGGGCGGACGCCGGCGCAGGCTGCGCCAATCCCGCATCAGCGCCAGGGCCATGGGGCCGACGACAAGCATGCCAAGGAAATCGCCTGTCCACCAGGTGACGGCCACGCTGCCGGCCAGCTCCTTGGGGATGATCCCACTGAGCCAGAGTTCTATCGTGCCATTCAGGGCCGCGACCGTAGCTGCGGCGCCAATGGTAAAGGTGAACAGATAGACGCTGCGCGGTGAGGAAAGGCGAAGCTGGGTGTCGACGAAGCGGCCAACCAGCCACGCGGCAACCAGCGCTTCCAGCGTATTCCCCGCCGCGATGCCCAGCGACACGGCGCCCAGCAGCAAAGGCGCGCCGGCCTGGTTCTGGGCGAAAACGGTGAGATTGGCGAGGGCGGCGCCCAGGAAGATCGCGGGCCAGATGCGCAGTCCATAGCGCAGTACCAGCGCCAGGGCCAGACCGGACGGCGCCCAGATCGCACTTGCATTGCTGTGGCCGATCGCCACCAGCAAGCCGAGACGCGCGAGCGCGTAGTAGGCCAACGTAGCCAGCAACAAGCCGAGCAAGGCCCGCAGGGGCGCGCGAGTAACTTCAGCCATGCAACTTAGATAAGATTGCCTAAATTACAGACTTTATAACACACTACAGGGCCGGATCCGCCCCCAAAATTATTGAGGCCGGAACGGCAGAGGCAACGCCGAGGTCAGGCACGTGGCCGTTGGCGGTGGAAGACCAGTGGGCTGTAGGGGACGGCGGAAGGCGGCGGGCTGTTGAGGATGCCAGGCTTCATGGCGCCGACCACATGCATTTCGCAGGGTTTGCAGTCGAAGCGCAGCGTGTATTTCTCATTGCCGCTGACCAGCGTCATCGGTTCAGCCTTGACCTGGCCCTGCACGCCTTGCACGCCCTTGGCTTGCTTGGGGCACAGGTTGAAGGAGAAGCGCAGGCAGTGCTTGGTGATCATCAGCGACACTTCACCAGGCTCTTCATGCGCCTCGTAAGCCGCGTCGATCAGTTGCACGCCGTGCTTATGGTAGAAGGAGCGGGCCTTTTCGTTGTAGACGTTGGCCAGGTAGCTGAGCTGCGTGTCAGGGTAGGCCGCCGGCGGTTCGGCCGGCGCCTTGCGCTCAGGACGGTCCCAGGCCGCCAGGCGCGCGGCTTCGTGGGCGGCGATCGCGTCGCGGCGCAGCGCGTTGATGGCGGACGACGGCACGAACCACGGCTGCGAGAGCGTCAGCGACACTTCACCGGCCTCGAACATCGTGTTGCCCAGCTTTGCGACGCTGGAACGCAGGCCGGCATCGGCTTGCGCGGCTTCGCGTGCCGGCTGCAGCTCGATGGCGGCGTCGGTGATGGACGTAATGCCATCTTCGTCCGTGGCCGTCAGGCGCAGGCCGCCTTCGCACTCGCTCAGCGCCAGATGCAGCAGCACCTTGCGCTCGGACGATTTCTTGTTCAGCGCCGCTTCCCAGTGATGGTCGCGGTTACGCGACACCACGGTGCCGGGCTTCAGGCCGGGCAGGGCGCCCATCTGCTCGTTCGGGAACACGCGCCAGCGCTGGCCCTCTTCATCCTCGCCCAGTTTTTCAACCTTGTTGGCCTGGATGCCGACAGTCGTGCGCTTGTTCATATAGTTCAGGCCATCGCCGTTCGCCATCGAAGCATTGGTGACAATGTCGAAGTGGTCCTTGCCCAGGCGGCTGATGGTGCCTAGCTCCACACCCACATACTTCGGCGAATCGAAGGCGCCGATATCGTCCTGCCGGCCCTGGGCGAAATAGTCGGTGTGGCCGCGGTGGAAGGTCTTGTCGACGTCCGGCGTGAACAGGATTTCGGTGCGGCCGCTGGAGGCGCGCGCGTATTCGGGACGGCGCTCCAGGATTTCATCCAGCAGCAGGCGATAGTGGGCCGTGATGTTCTTCACATAGCCGATGTCCTTGTAGCGTCCTTCGATCTTGAAGGAGCGGATGCCGGCGTCGATCAGCGCTTCCAGGTTGCGGCTCTGGTCATTGTCCTTCATGGACAGCAGGTGCTTCTCGTAAGCGACCACGCGGCCCTGGTTGTCCGACAGCGTATATGGCAGGCGGCAGGCCTGCGAACAGTCGCCGCGGTTCGCGCTGCGGCCCGTGTCGGCGTGCGAGATATAGCACTGGCCGGAGAAGGCCACGCACAGCGCGCCGTGGATGAAGTATTCGAGCGGCGTATCGACCTGCGCCTTGATCTGCCTGATCTTCTCGATGGTCAGCTCGCGCGCCAGCACCAGCTGGGAGAAGCCGACGTCGCCGAGGAACTTCGCCTTTTCCGGCGTGCGAATATCGCACTGGGTGGATGCGTGCAGCTGGATGGGCGGCAGGTCCATTTCGAGCAAGCCCATGTCCTGCACGATCAGCGCATCGACGCCGGCTTCATACAGTTGCCAGATCTGCTTGCGCGCCAGGTCCAGTTCCGAGTCGTGCATGATCGTGTTCATGGTCACGAAGATGCGGGAGCGGTAGCGGTGGGCGAATTCAACGAGACTGGCGATGTCTTCCAGCGGATTGCTGGCGTTGTGGCGCGCGCCGAATGCCGGGCCGCCGATGTAGACCGCATCCGCGCCATGCAGGATGGCTTCCCGCCCGATTTCGGCGGTCTTGGCGGGCGACAGCAGTTCTAACTGGTGATCAAGCAGGGACATGGCGGCGGCTTCCTTACAGATGAAGGCGGAAATTATACCGCCCCCCATGGCCGGCCGCGGTGTGAAATTGTCCGATCAAGGCATTGATTATTTCATTTGTGATTGCTATTTCCGCAAAGCATCGTTCATAATTGCATAGTTTGCAACTTACGAACAGACCAGACAGGCAAATGAAACTACGCATCATCCCGCTGGCGCTGCTGAGCATCGTCATCCCGGCGTTCGCGCAACAGCAGCCGCCGAAGGACGCTGCCGCATCCACGCCGGACGCGAAACAGGCGATCACCAAGGTGGAAATCAAGGGCACGGCCGAGGATTACGATCCCCGCCGCGACGACACAGCCAGCAAGACCGTGATCAACCATGAAGAGATCATCAAGTACGGCGATACCAACGTGTATGAAGTGCTGAAGCGGGCGCCGGGCGTCACCGTGATCGGCAACACCATCCGCATGCGCGGCCTGGGCGGCAATTACACCCAGATTCTGGTGAACGGCGAGCGTCCGCCGCCAGGTTTTTCGCTGGAGACGCTGCCGCCGGAGCAGATCGACCGCATCGAGGTGGTACGTGCGGCGACGGCTGAACATTCGATGCAGGCCATTGCGGGCACGATCAATATCATCCTGAAGAAGGTGGTGAGCAAGCCGCAGCGCGATATCCGCATCAACACGTCGCGCTCCGATGAGCAGAAGAGCCTGATCCTGTTCGGCACGATCGCGGACAAGGTCGATAATCTGTCCTACTACCTGAACCCGATCGTCGGCCGCAACCTGCGCGAGGCGCCTGCGGTTGGCACCGATCAGTTCACGCTGCCCAATGGCCAGGTAACGCAGCTGCGCGAATCGAGCCGTGTTTCGACCAACCGCAATACCTTTGGCGGATTGCAGCCGCGCCTGAACTGGAAGATGCCGAACGACGACCAGCTGAATTTCAGCGGGTTCGTGCAAGTCTTTAATGGCGTCAGCGGCTTCGAGAACCACATCACGAATCGCATCGGCAGCTTCGGCAATCCCGATTACGTCGATATGAGGAATCATAACGACAGCGATGGCCGCTTCCTGGGCGGTGAAATCAACTGGATCGGCAAGATCGCCGGCGGCAAGCTGGATGCCAAGGTCACTGCGCACAACGGCCGCTTCAACAACGAGAACCGCTCGCTGTCCAGCACCCTCGGCGGCGGGATCACGTTGCGCCGCGACTCGGATACCGTCAACCACAACCGCACCTACAGCAGCACCGGCAAGTACACCCGCACACTGTTCGAAGGCCACGCCCTGGCGGCGGGCTGGGAAGTGAACCAGCAGCGCACCGAGGATGACGTGCATCGCGTGGAAGGCATCGTTGGCAAGACGCCGCTGGACATCTTCGAAGTCTTCAAGCCGCGCGTGACCCGCTACGCCGCTTATGGCCAGGACGAGTGGAACGTCAACAGGAACTGGTCCCTCTATCTCGGCGCGCGCTGGGAAGGCATCCGGACCGACAGCGAAGGCACCGGCCTGGATACGACGCAGTCGCGCAGCCACGTACTGAGCCCTGTCGCGCAGACCCTGTTCAAGTTCCCGGACAAGAGCGGCCGCCAGCTTCGGCTGGCCCTGACGCGTACCTACAAGGCGCCGAACACCAATCAGCTGACCGCCCGCCGCTTCGAGGCGGACGAAAACACGCGCTTCAATCCGGACAGCAGCGGTAATCCGGACCTGAAGCCGGAACTGGCGACCGGCATCGACCTGACTTACGAGCATTTCTGGTATCCGGGCGCCGTGTTCTCGGTCAGCACGTCGCAGCGCCGCATCACGGACTACATCCGCAGCAAGCTGACGCAAGACAGGCGCGGCCTGTGGCTGATCCAGCCCCTGAACGACGGCAACGCAACCGTGCGCACCTTCGACGTGGAGCTGAAGTTCCCGCTGAAGGCCGTAATGGCCGAGAGTGCGACGCCGTTCGACTTCCGCGCCAGTTTCAACCGCAACTGGTCCAGGGTCGAAACCGTGCCGGGCCCGGACAACCGACTCGATGACCAGATTCCATTGACCGCGAACCTGGGCCTCGACTACCGGGCCGACAAGTTCAGCGCCGGCGGCAGCTTCGTCTTCCGCGACGGCGGGCCGGTGCGCGTGTCCGAACAGCAGTACCGCCGCCTGTTCCCGCGCCGCGAAGTGGAGGCGTATTTGCTGTACAAGTTCAAACCCACCTTGCAGCTTCGTCTCGCGGTGAATAATGCCCTGGGCGAAGACAACCGCAGTGAATCGCGTTACGTCGACGTGAACGGCACCAGCCAGAGCTGGAGCCGCAGCGCCGACTCGGCACGATTCCAGGCTAACCTGGAGATGAAATTCTGATGATGAAAGCACGGAACTTCGCCGCAGCGGCCGCAATGGCCGCCATCGCAATGCCTGCTGCGGCCGACCTGATGGGCAGTCCCCAGACCCAGGCGTTGGTGCGCGAGGCCCTGGGCCTTTATGGACAGGGGCGCGGGCAGGATGCGGTAACGAAGTTCCAGGAAGCGGCGAAACTCTCGCCGAACGCTTCCACGCCGGTTTCCGGCATCGCACTTGTGCTCTTTGAGGATTGTGCGCGCCGCAAGGAGGAAGACCAGCAGTCCTGCTACGACCAGGCCGAGGGCCTGGCGCAGAAGGCAATGAGTCTCGACGCGCGCGATCCGGTGGCACAGGAAGTGCTGCGCCGCCTGTCCGGCGAACCGGAAGCGTGGGAATACAAGCCCAGTGCGGCGGTGCTGAAGATCGTTCACGAAGCAGAGCAGCTGTTCATCCAGCACAAATATGACGACGCTTACGGCAAGTACATGGACGCGGTAACGGCCGATCCACGCTACGCCCGCGGCTGGGTTTATGCCGGCGACTGCTATTACGCGCGTCAGAAATGGGCCGAAGCGGAGCGCGACTTCCGCAAGGCGGTCGAAATCGATCCCCGCGATTCGATGGGCTGGCGCTTCCTGGTCGACGTGCTGGCGAACCAGGGCAAGCGACGCGAGGCCGGCCAGGCGGCATTCCGCGCCATCAGCACACATCCGGGCCAGATGCAGAATTGGGAGCGCGTGAAAGCCTACCAGCTGGCGGAAGGTACGCCGCTGCAATCCCTCTCGCTGAAACCGAAAGCCAGAGCCGCACGCGGCAAGGACGGCAAGCCGACCGTTAAACTGGACAACGGGTTGAAGCCGACCGAGCTCGAAACCGCGGTCTGGCTCACTTACGGCGTCGTCAAAGCCAACGCGCTGGTTTCGGACGTCAAAACCACCGCCTTCGAACGCGAACAGGAAGCGTGGACCAAGGCCTTTACCGTCGTCAGCGAAGTTGAAGTCAATGACCCAGGCAAAAAACTCAGGGATCCGGCCCTGCTCACCTTACGCCAGCTCTACAAGGACGGCCAGCTCAAGCCGGCGCTCCTCCTTCTCACGTACCGCGAGTCCTTCCGCGCCGACCTCGACGCCTGGATCGCGGCCGAACCGCAAGCGGTCCAGCGCTTCGTCGACAGTTACCACCTGATGCCTTAAGGTGCCGGCCTCTGATCACTGCGGATTGGGCAAGCGCTCCAGCATAAACGGGCCGACGTTAAAGTCAAAGCCAATCATGTCTCCGCGATCGTTAAGGCCGTGGATAAAATCAAGGCGTAATCCCGGCGGCGCACCTTCGACCAGATCAGCAATATTCAGGCGAACGCCAGGTGACGGCACCAGATAACTGGTCCGGTCCTGTCTGGAATAGGTGATTACGATCAGCCCATTGCTATTCCACAGCAAATAGTTGCTGATGGTTGGATATTGTGGCGTGCCTTCAACGAAAGACGTCAGGAATTTTTCGTTTCTCCACATGCCGATGCGTTCCAGGCCGCCGCTTATAAACGAGTATCCGAGAACGTCGTTGGAACGGTTGATATGCAGGCCCCAGGAATCAGGCTCGGTGTCCTGTGGATTGAGCAGCCCCAATTTCCCTGAGCTGGGGTTAAACCGGAATGCGCGGTATTGGCCGTTGATATACAAAGTTCCTGCGACCATGCCGCCGTCGTTGACGTCCAGGAATACCAGCCCATATGGCGTGAAGTCGAGCTTTGTCGAGTGTCCGTTTTTATACAAGTATAAGGTGGAGTCGATGCCATCGTCCGACCGCACGAGCGCGATACCGGTGTCGGTCAGACGCAGGATGCGACTCGACACTTCCCCTTGGGTCCGCGGGATCAGCTTAATGTCGCCATGGTCGAAGATCGCTGCCTGTTCAACGAAGTTTGCCAGGTCAAGCACGACGCTGCCGCCTATCACGCCGTGCGCGTTGGCGGTATAGGCGACCGCATTCTGATGGAGAATTTTTGCGACGCCGCCTTGATAAGTTGCCACCGATGGAATGCATAAGACCTCATCGCAGGCGTAGGCGGTGGCATAGACTGTCCGGTCGTTGTCGATTTTGGCAGGATCAAGGAACAGGAACCCGGCAGGCACGGACGGATCGAAGGACACGTAACGATACCTGAATTCTGCTGCGATTTTCCTGGCATCAGCACGGATTGGAGCCGTTTGGCTCTGCACAGCTTTTTCCGCACTCGCCGCATCGCGCAGCCCAGGAAAAGCTTTGCTGATCCTTTTTTGGAATAATGCCGCAGCTGTGGTTGCTCGTGAATCCTCACCTCGTGAGGCTGGAGCGATAACGACCAAGGCCAGGAATAGGATTGCCAGTGCCTTTTTCATAGATCCTCCTGATAAATAGCCTTGACGGCGCTAATTTCTGCCGTCGCCCAGAAAGTATAGGATTGGCAAATTAGCGATCGTTTGGCCTGGATCAAAGAGCACCCACGTCCAGCATGAATACCACGTCGCGCCGAAAGAAACCGGCGTGGCTTCGACTACCGGGCAGCCGAGCTCAGCGCCGGCGGGGGGGGGCTTCGTGTCCTCGACGGCGAGCCGGTGCGCGCTGGCGCGGCCCTGCGTGGGGAGTGTAGGATGTCGCCTTTACCTGGAAGGAACCTGTGCATGACCTACGAAGAGTACCTGGATGAAGTCACCACGCTTATTTTCGAAAAGTTCGGCGTGAGCGAAGCCGTGGCCGTCAAAATGGTGATGGCTGCGCAAGACAAAGAGTTCTTCGTCAAACACGACGATGACAAAAGTCTCAGAAACATGGACCAGGCGCACAAGGACGCCAAGGCCATTTTTGACGCCGCGCAAGGCAGCCGGAAGCCGGC
>DASWYX010000167.1:0-2628 GCA_036404755.1 Pseudoduganella sp. | reverse complement strand
ATGGCCCCATTTGTCGGCGCCGAAGGGCAGCGAGGGCTTGCGCTCGATATGGGACTGGCGCTCGGCCTTCGCCAAGACGGCGCGCAGCTCATTCTTCTCGGCTGCCAGCGGGTCCTTCACGCCGAACATGTCCACATCCTGCGCGGGATGCGAAGTCATTTCCGCTTTCAGTTCGCGGATATCGGCAGCCAGCGGATCGAATTCGTTGTCCGGCACGGCGGCAGGCTGGGTGGCCGCCGGCGCGGCGCCGGCCAGCGGTTCGGCGGCGATGCCGAGGAAGGTGGGCGGCGCATAGTTGACGGCCACTTCATCCTCCCAGTCGGCCACGATCAGGCCGGAGGCGGACAGCACCAGCATCAGCAGGAAGGCGCCTACGATCGCCATGGCCGCCATGGCCACCCGATCGGCGCGCAGGCGGCGCCAGGCGAGCGCCCACAGGCCGGGCGAAGCGTGAGTATCGTGCATCGGAAATCCTTACTTCAGTTGTACGCGCGGATCGACAGCCTGGTACAGCAGGTCGGTCAGCAGGTTGAATACCATGGTCGCAATCGCGACGTAGACGGTGATGGCCTTGATCACCGGGAAATCGGAACGCTCCACCGCCAGGATCACTTCGCGCCCGATACCCGGGATGCCGAAGAAGCGCTCCAGCAGGAAGGCGCCGATCAGCAGTGCCGGCAGGTTGGCCATCACGTGGGTGATGATGGGAATGGACGCATTGCGCAGCACATGCACCCACATCACGCGGCGCTCCGACAGGCCCTTGGCGCGCGCCGTGCGCACATAGTCCTGGTTCGCTTCATCGAGCACGAAGGTGCGGTACAGGCGCAGCGTGGGCGCGATGGATACGGCCAGGCCGATCAGGATGGGCAGCGTGGAATAGCGCAACAGGTTTTCCCCGAAGCTCTCGCCCCAGCCCTGCACGGGGAACAGGCCCGCCTTGTAGGCAAGACCGTACTGGAACACGATGATGTACACCAGGATGGAGATCGACATGCCCACCGTGCACGCGATCATCACCGCGCGGTCCGTCAGCGAGCCGCGCACGAAGGCAATGGCCAGCGCCAGCGCAATGCCGAAGAAGGTTTCCAGGATGGTCAGCGGCACCAGCACCGTCAGCGAAGGGCCGAGGCGCGTGGTGATGATGTTGGACACCGTCTCGCCCGTGGCCCAGCTCTGGCCGAAGTCGAAGGTGACGATCTGCTTGAGGAAAATCCCCAGCTGCACATAGTAAGGCTGGTCCACGCCCAGCTGCTTGCGGATATTGGCGATGCTCTCGGCGTTGGACATCTTCCCGGCCAGGATGTAGGCCGGGTCGCCGCCCACCCAGTTGAACAGCACGAACACCAGCAGCACGACGCCGAGCATCGTCGGCAGCATCTGCCACAGACGGCGCAACACATATGCGAACATCATTTACCTTTTTATATCAATGTAAGCCCACTCCTGATGCAGGATGGGGTGCTTCTTATATCCGAGTACGGCCGCTTGCGCCAGCATATTTCTGTAACGGGCATAGCCCATGCGGCCGCCGCCCTGCACTTCGATGACGCGCGCCATCTTGCGGTACAGGGCATCGCGCTCCGCGCCGGCCGGCATTTTCTGGCTCTGCGCATACAGCTTGTCGTACTCGGGGTCCTGGAAGCAGCCGTTATTGTTCTGGTGGATGTTCGGGCCGTAGAAAAGCTGCATGAAGTTGTCGCCGTCCGGGTAATCGGCGATCCACTGGAAGTTGCGGGTCTGGACCTTGCACTCCTTTTCCGCCTTCAGGATGTCGGTCAGGATGGTGCGCTCGTTTTCCATGCGGATGCCGAGGCGGTTATAGGTCTTGCGCCAGACTTCGGCCTGCAGCACGCCGTTGGCCTCATTGCGCGACGTGTATTTGACGAGCAGCGGCTTGCCGTCGGGCTGGGTGCGCCAGCCGTCGGCGCCCTTGCGGTAGCCGAATTTGTCCAGCAGCTTGTTGGCCATGGCGGGATCGTATTGCAGCAGGCTGCGGTAGTTCGGGTCGTAGCCGACCACGCCCGGCGGCACGGGGAAGTCGACGCGCTGCGCCTGGCCGTTCCATACCAGGGCGATTTCCTCGTCCACATCGTGCGCCATGGCGATGGCGCGGCGCAGGGCGATGCGCTCCTTGCTGCGGCCGCCCAGCACCGGGTCCTGCATGTTCCAGTAATAAAAAGTGATTTCGGGATCGAGCTGGCGCGAGAGCTGCACGCCCTGCGCCTTCAGTTCAGGACGCAGCTCGCCATTCAGCAGCGCCTTCGGCGCCAGCGGGCCGTCCAGCCAGAACAGGTCCGTCTCGCCGCTGGTGAAGGACAGCCAGCGGGATTGGTCTTCCACCATGATCGAGATTTCGATGCGGCCGATCTGGGGGATCTTCTTGCCCTGCATCTGGCGCACGATGCGCTGGTCTTCCGGGTCGCTGCCGGCCTTGAAGTCCCAGGTTTCCGGCAAATGCCCCGTATTCTCTTCCAGGACGATCTTGCTGCCGCGCGTCCATTGCGAGAGCTTGTAATAGCCGGTGCCGACCGGGTTCGAATGCACTTCGCCCTTCTCGTCGCCATACGCCTTCACGATTTCGCGCGCCACGGCGGCCGTGGGCTCGTGGGCCAGGATCATGCCCAG
>DASWYX010000166.1:0-3294 GCA_036404755.1 Pseudoduganella sp. | reverse complement strand
GTATTACGAAGGCTATGTCGACATCTTCGACGCCGGCCCGGTGCTGCAGGCGCGCGTATCCGAACTGCGCGGCGTGCGCGACAGCGAACTGGTGTCCGTCGATGCGGATACCGACATGGCGCACGCCTGCGCGCCGGAATCGCACGAGCCGCTGCTCGTCTCCAACACCGACATGAAGGACTTCCGCATGATCGTCACGGAAGCCACCCCGGTCAACGGCAGGATCGACCTGTCGCACGCCTGCCAGCAGTTGCTGCACGTGCATCCCAACGATAGCGTGCGCACGCTGTCTCTCAACGTGAGGAAGAACCAGAATGTCTGAACTGAGCAATTTCATCAAGGGCCAATGGAAGGCCGGCAGCGGCGAACAGCTGGTCACCATCAATCCCGCCAACGGCGAGCAGACCTACGCCAGCAACGCCGCCACGGCCGCCGACGTGAACGAAGCCGTGGCCGCGGCGCGCGAAGCTTTCAATGACTGGGCCTACCGTCCGCTGGAAGAACGCGTCGCCATCGTCACGAAGTTCCGCGACCTGCTGAAGGAAAATGCCGAGGAACTGGCGCAGACGATTTCGGAAGAAGTGGGCAAGCCGCTGTGGGAAGCCCGCACCGAAGTCACGACGATGGCCAACAAGGTCGATATCTCGTTGACCTCCTACGGCGCGCGCACCGGCGAATCCCGCAATAAGGTGGCCGATGGCGAAGCGGTGCTGCGCCACCGTCCGCACGGCGTATTCGGCGTGTTCGGACCTTACAATTTCCCGGGCCACCTGCCGAACGGGCATATCGTGCCGGCCCTGATCGCCGGTAACACCATCGTCTTCAAGCCAAGCGAATACGCGCCGCGCACCGCCATCAAGACCGTGGCGCTGTGGGAAAAGGCGGGCGTGCCGGCCGGCGTGGTCAACCTGGTCAACGGCGGCCGCGATACCGGCATCGCGCTGGGCCAGAGCGATATCGACGGCGTGCTCTTCACCGGTTCCAGCCAGACCGGCGCGGCCCTGCACAAGCAGTTCGCCGGCCAGACCGGCAAGCTGCTGGCGCTGGAAATGGGCGGCAACAATCCCCTCGTCGTGTGGAATGTGAAGGATATCGACGCAGCCGTGTTCATGGCCGTGTCCTCCGCCTTCATCTCGGCCGGCCAGCGCTGCACCTGCGCGCGCCGAATCATCGTGCAGAAGGGCGCCGAGGGCGACGCTTTCGTCCAGCGCTTCGTGGAAGTGGCGTCGAAGCTGGGCGTGGGCGCACCTGCCGCCGAGCCGGCGCCGTTCATGGGCCCCGTGGTATCGGCCGCCGTAGCGGGCAAGCTGGTACAGGCGCAGAACGACATGGTGGCCAAGGGCGGCAAGCTGCTGCTGGAAATGCGCCAGCTCGAGCCGAACACCGGTTTCGTCACCGCTGGCATCGTGGACACCACCGACGCCAAGGGCATTGCGGACGAAGAGTGGTTTGGCCCCCTGGCCCAGATCATCCGCGTCGACAACTTCGAAGACGCGATCCGCGCCGCCAACGCCACCCAGTACGGCCTGGCTTCCGGCCTGCTGTCCAACGACGAAGCGCTGTGGCAGAAGTTCAGCCTGCGCGCCCGCGCCGGCATCGTGAACTGGAACCGTCCGACCACGGGCGCCGCCAGCTCGGCGCCGTTCGGCGGCGTCGGCAAGTCCGGCAACCACCGCCCGAGCGCCTACTACGCGGCCGACTACTGCGCCTATCCGGTGGCGTCGATCGAAAACAGCGCGCTGGAAATGCCGGCCAAGCTGTCCCCTGGCATGAACTTCTGAGGATCACAATGCACCCAGCTCGCGAATTCAATTTTGATGGCCTGGTAGGCCCGTCCCACAATTACGCCGGGCTTTCCTTCGGCAATGTGGCGTCCTTCAATAATGTGAAGAGCGCGTCCAATCCCCGCCTGGCGGCGCTGCAGGGGCTGGCCAAGATGCGCGAGCTGGCCAGGCGCGGATTTGCGCAGGCCGTGATGCCGCCGCAGGACCGTCCCAACTTCCGCCTGCTGCGCAGCCTGGGCTTCACGGGCACCGATGCGGAAGTGATTTCGAAGGCGTACAAGGAATCGCCGGTCATCCTGGCCTGCGCCTACTCGGCCTCGCCGATGTGGACTGCCAATGCCGCTACCGTCAGCCCCTCGGCCGACACGGCGGACGGCCGCGTGCACTTCACGCCCGCAAACCTGAACAACAAGCTGCACCGCGCCTTCGAGCACCTGCAGTCGGCGCGCACGCTGCGCGCCATCTTCAACAACCCGCAGCACTTCGCCGTGCACGACGCGCTGCCCGGCACGCCGGCCTTCGGCGACGAGGGCGCGGCCAACCACACCCGCCTGTGCGCGCGCCACGGCGATGCCGCTGTCGAGATGTTCGTCTATGGCCGCGTGGAGTTCGATGCCAGCGCGCCGGCGCCCAGGCGCTATCCGGCGCGCCACACGCTGGAAGCTTCGCAAGCCGTGGCCCGCCTGCACGGCCTGAACGCCGACCGCGCCGTGTTCGTGCAGCAGAATCCGGACGTGATCGACCAGGGCGTGTTCCACAACGACGTGATCGCCGTCGGCAATGCGAATGTGCTGTTCTATCACGAGCAGGCGTTTGCCGACGAGCAGGACACGCTGGCGCAGCTGCGCAATGCGATGGCCGGCGTGGGCGCGGAGCTGCAGGCTATCCGCGTCGATACCGGCGCCGTTTCGGTGGCCGATGCCGTGTCGAGCTATCTGTTCAACACCCAGCTGCTGTCCAAGCCGGACGGCAAGATGGCCCTGGTCACGCCGCACGAGTGCCAGGAGATCACGTCCGTGGCGCGCTACCTGGATGGGCTGGTGAAGTCCGGCGGTCCGGTCGATGAGCTGATCCAGTTCGACCTGCGCCAGTCCATGCGCAACGGCGGCGGGCCCGCCTGCCTGCGCCTGCGCGTGGCGCTGACCGATGCCGAAGCTTCGGCCATGCACCAGGGCGTAGTCATGACCGAAAACCTCTATCAAAAACTGGTAGCATGGGTGGAGAAACACTACCGCGACCACCTCGAACCGCAGGACCTGGGCGATCCCCAGCTGGCGGTCGAAGTGCACACCGCACTGCAAGAGCTGGAACAGATCCTGGGCCTACCCGGCCTGTACGATCTGTGATGGAACCGGTGGATCAATGATCCGCCGTCTCAGGATACCTACAACGTATGGAGAAGCAGATGAAACAAATGCCGCAAGAGCTGCGCAAGCAGACGCTCGACCTCGTCAACGCCAGCAAGCCTTCCGGCAGCGGCCAGGTGCCTGCGCTGATCGCCGCCTGGCTC
>DASWYX010000165.1:0-2204 GCA_036404755.1 Pseudoduganella sp. | reverse complement strand
CAGCCGCTCCTCCAGCTGCGCCACCGTCTTGGAGACGGCGGGCTGGCCGAGCTTGAGCATGCGCGCGGCGGCTGAGAACGAGCCTGTCTCCACGACACACACGAAAGTCTCCATCGCTGACAGTCTGTCCACGGCTATCCCCCTTGCACGGAATGATAGCGCACCGGTTGCGGCTCCAGCTCCCATGCCGCAGGAATAAATACTATGCCCCGGACCTGCCTACCGGGCAAGAGGGGGAAGGCCAATACTGGGTTCAAACGGCGCACGGTGCGCCGGAACTGAAACCCAAAAGGAGCAAATCATGACCCTCGCATCCCGCCTCGCCGCCTTCAAAGCCGACTTCGAAGCTGGCAAGCCGCCATACAACGTCCCGCGCTCGGTGGTGGACATCATGCACCGCGCCACCGCCGAACTGCGCGCTTCAGGCCAGCACCAGCGCACGCTGAAAGCCGGCGACAAGGCGCCGTCCTTCGCGCTGACGGATGCCGAAGGCCGCATCGTGCGCTCGGAAGACTTGCTTGCCCAGGGTCCGCTGGTCGTGAGCTTCTACCGCGGCGTGTGGTGCCCCTACTGCAATATGGACCTGCAGGAACTGCAAGCCATCCTGCCACGTATCCGGGACCTGGGCGCGAACCTGGTCGCCATCTCGCCGCAGGTCGCGTCCAACAGCCGCAAGTCGATGCGCGACAACAAGCTGGCCTTTCCTGTGCTGAGCGATCCACACAATGCCGTGGCAGCGGCTTTCGGCGTGCGCTTCGCCCTGCCCGATTATCTGGTGGATCTGTACAAGTCGCTGAAGAACGACCTGGCCGCTTTCAACGGCGACGATAGCTGGACACTGCCGATGCCCGGCCGCTTCATCATCGGCCAGGATCGCGTGATCGCCTTTGCGGAAGTGGACCCGGACTACACCATGCGTCCGGAACCGGAGCTGCTGCTGGCGCCGCTGGCGGCGCTCAGCTAAGTCCCCAGGCTTCGCGCCAGGGCGCGTAGAAGGAGAGGTCCTGCGGCACAGCACCGGCGATGCCGCAGATCGCACCGGCAAAGGCGTTGGCGCGGGTCAGCGTGAGGGCGGTATCCCAGCCGTGGGCGCGGCCGAGCAGGAAGACGGCGGCGAAGGCGTCGCCGGCGCCAACGGTGTCCACCAGGCGCGACGGCGGCTGCACATCGTGCGCGTGCACGGTGGTGCCATCGGTGCCGAAATACATCGCGCCGCGCTCGCCGAGCGTGATCAGCATGCCCTTCAGCGAGAAATTGTGCATCAGCGAGCGGCATTCCGATTCCAGCACCACGCAATCCATCTTGTCCGTGCCGGGACAGGTGTGGCAGTACCAGCTGAACAGGGTTTGCAGCTCTTGCTCGTTGACTTTCAGGATGTGCGCCTGCTGCAGCGAGGTGAAGACGATGGATTCGTCCACCCAGCCTTCGCGCAGGTTCAGGTCGAGGAAGCGCTCGGCCGGGGTAGCGTCCAGTAGTGCGGCCAGGGCGTGGCAGGACACGGGGCTGCGCTGGGCCAGCGTGCCGAAGTACAAAGTATCCGGAGAGAAGGCGCGCAATACGTCCAGTGCGCGCACGCCTTCGATGTGGTCATAGGCCTGGTCGGGCAGGATTTCGTATTGCGGCAGGCCGTCTTCGCCGCGGCTCACGTGCACGCGGCCGGTCGGGCGGGCCGGGTCGGATTGCACGCCTTCGGGCGACATGCCGAAACGGGTGAATTCGCCGCGCACTTTTTCGCCGAAGGGGTCCTGGCCGACTCGCGTGACCATGATCTGCGGCTGGCCGAAGGCGGCAAGGTTACGCGCAACATTGAACGGCGCCCCGCCGACCACCTGCTCGGTGCCGAAATCGTCAAGCAGTGCTTCACCGAAGATGAGGACTCGTTCAGACATTGCGGCTCCTGGTAATGCGGCAGCGCCGCAGGCCATTCATTCGGCGGATCAATGATCCGCCCTACGATGCGTCCCGTGCCCTTCCCGGGCGCCGAAGGCGCTGTAGGGCGGATCATTGATCCGCCGTGCGGAGCCTATTTTACCAGTGCAGCCAGTTCGCGCGGCGGCGCTTCGTTCAGGGGACGCGCCGCCCGCAACTTCACGAACAGCACCGCTACCGCCGCGCACAGCAGCAGTCCGCCGGCCAGGCGCACGACATTGGCCGGGTCGCCGTGCAGCCAGCTGCGGTAATACAGCGGCAGCGTGAAGATCTGG
>DASWYX010000164.1:0-5600 GCA_036404755.1 Pseudoduganella sp. | reverse complement strand
GCGCGCGGACCGGCGCCCCAGCCGACATGCTTGCGCACCGCATCCACTGTCGATTCGCGCGGACGGGTGGCGCGCACCAGCCGCGTCGCCCAGCGCAACAGGTGCTCGCCGATTTCAATGTCGCGCACCAGAGCCTGCAGCCGCAACAGCGTGGCCACGTCCATCGCCGGGTGGGCATCGGCCAGCCCGGCGTGGGTGGTGGCGGAGACCATGGCGATTTCCTCGTCCTCGGTCGGATAGCCGACATCGATGTGCAGCAGGAAGCGGTCCAGCTGCGCTTCCGGCAGCGGATAGGTGCCCGCCTGTTCGATCGGGTTTTGCGTAGCCAGCACGAAGAAAGGCTTGGGCAGCTTGTGTGTCTGGCCGGCGAAGGTCACCGCACGTTCCTGCATCGCTTCCAGCAGCGCGGACTGGGTCTTCGGCGGCGCGCGGTTGATCTCGTCCGCCAGCAGCACCTGCGTGAACACAGGCCCCTGCTGGAAGCGGAACTCGCGCTTGCCGGTGGCATGTTCCTCTTCCAGGATCTCGGTGCCGACGATATCGGACGGCATCAGGTCCGGCGTGAACTGCACGCGGCGGAATTGCATGTCCGTCGCCTGCGCCAGCGACTTGACCAGCAGCGTCTTGCCCAGTCCGGGCACGCCTTCCACCAGCGCATGGCCGCCGGCCAGCAGGCAGATGATCAGGGAATCGATCACGCTTTCCTGGCCGATAATGACCTTGCCCATGCTGGCTTTCAGGTCCTTCACCCTGGCGTGCAGCACGCCGATCTCGTTTTCGCTCCAGCCGCTTTCAGCCACGGTCATGCTCCCAAAGCATATTGAATGATGTTGACTGCGAAGCGCGTGTTGTCTATCGCCAGCCAGCGCTTGTTGCGGAAGTCGTAGTCCCACTCGCAGCCATAATCCTTGTTGCTGTATAAAACCCTGATGCGGCCGCCCATTTCGATGGCCTTCAGGTAGTCGTGCACCAGGTCGTCGCCCCAGCCATTCAGCTCGACGGCCGTATTTGGCGGGCCATCGAACTTGAAGAAGGCTGAATACAGCGGGTGGTTGTTCGGTATCTTGTGCAGCGCTTTCGGCCCGAAGATCCGCGCCAGCTCCGCCTCGAACGACTTCGCAAACAGCCCATCGATATCGTGGTTGCAGTCGTCCACGAAGACGAAGCCGCCGCCCTTCACGTAACGCTCGAAGTTCCTGCGCTCCGCCGGCGTGAACTGCACCAGCTTATGCCCGGCCATATAGCAGAACGGCGCTTCCAGCATCTTCGGGTCGGACAGTGCGACGATGCGCTCAACGGGATCAACCTTCAGGGTCGTGTATTCGACCAGGGAGTTGAGCACGTTGCTCGGCATGCGGATGTCCACATCCCAGTCGCCCGATTCATAGGTCAGGCGGGTGAAGTAGAAGTCGTAGGCAGGCATTTTTCGTTTGTAGGGCGGATCATTGATCCGCCGTGCGTACACTTAGACGGCATCCGACAAAGAGGTAAAGTTAAAGTCCCTGACCTTCATCGCCGGCACCAGCAGCTTGCGCGAATCGGTATCGCCGATCAGGACCGGCCGGCCCAGCTCCTCGATATTATTCAGCATCGTCACCGGGCTATCGTTGAAGCGGAAGTTCTTGATAGGGTGCTTGATCTTTCCGTTCTCGATATAAAACGTGCCATCGCGGGTCAAGCCGGTCAGCGAGACCGCCTGCGGATCGACCATGCGGATATACCAGGTGCGCGTAACAAGAATGCCCTTTTTGGTGCTGGCAATGAGCTCCTCGGTCGACTTGCTGCCGCCGCCCATGATCACATTGCCCGCGCCGGCAACGGCCTGCTTGCCCTGCTTCTGCGCCCAATAGCGGTCATAGTCCAGCGAAGCGACCACGCCGTTCTTCACCAGGTCGCGGCGAGTGCGCGCCAGCATGGAAGTCTGGTCCCACGGCAGCACGGGCGCGCGCGGGTCCCACGGGTCGGTCCAGATGTTCACCTGCTCGTCGAACAGCTTGTCGCCCAGGCGATTGGCGCCGCCCTTCTTGGACAGGAAGCTGCGGCCTTCATCCGCATTGCGTGCATTGAAAGCGCTGAACATGAAGTTCAGCAGATCGGACGTTGCGGCCGGCTCCATCACTACGGTGTAGCGGCCCGGCTCCAGCGCCTTGGCGTCCACCGAGCGCAGCGCCTTGTCGATGGCGATATCGGACGCCTCACGTGCATCGAACTGCTTCGGGTCATAGGCCGAGCGGCTGACCCAGCCCGAGCCGCGGCCGTCTTCGGTACGCGTAGTTACGGTGAAGTTCAGGCCAGCGGTTTGCTGGAAACCGAACACGCCATTGGAGTTGGCAATGCATTCGAAGCCGATGCTGTCATTGAAGAAGCCCGCCGCTACAAGGCCTTTCTTGCGTGCGGCATCGATGCTGGCGAAGGCAACGTCCGCCCGGTACTCGGGGCTGAAGGCTTCAGCCGACGGGCTGTAGGTTGCGGTAGGCTTGAATTCCTGCTTGCCTACGGCGGGCATGAATTCAGGATTCTCGGGCGCAAGGCGCGCCACTTCCTCGGCACGGCGCACGGCCGATTCCAGCGACTTGTCGTCGAACTGGTTGATGGTCGCGGCGCCCTGGCGCTTGCCGAAGGCTACCGTCACCAGCAGCTGCGTGTCCTCATTCAGGCCCGCGGTCGATACGCTGTTGCGCGCGTAGCGCACATTGCCCTTGCGGCTGCCGCTCAGCACCACGCGGCACTCGTCCGCCTTCGACAGGGACATCACCTTGTCGGTAATACGTTTCGCTTCTTCCTGGTTCAGAAGTTTCATGGATATCCTCAGTCGATCTTGCGAGCAGTGTTGATCACGTTCACGCCGTTGAAGCGCGTGGTGGACGAGCCGTGCGACACGGCGCTCACCTGCGATGGCTGGCCCTTGCCGTCGAAGAAGGAGCCGCCCATGCGCCAGTCGCGCTCATCGCACATGGCCGAGCAGGCGTTCCAGAATTCCTGGGTGTTGGCCTGGTAGGCGACGTCATTCAGCATCTGGCCGATCTTGCCGTCCTTGATTTCGTAGAACAGCTGGCCGCCGAACTGGAAGTTGTAGCGCTGCTGGTCGATGGAATAGGAGCCACGGCCCATGATGTAGATGCCCTTCTTCACGTCCTTCACCAGTTCGTCCGGCGTTAGCGGATTCTTGCCCGCCGCGAGCGACACGTTGGGCATGCGCTGGAATTGCACGCTGCTCCAGGAATCGGCATAGGAGCAGCCGTGCGACTCTTTCTCGCCGATGATGTGGGCCTGGTCGCGCGTGGCCTGGTAGTTGACCAGGACACCGTCCTTGATGATGTCCCAGCGCTTGCCTGCCACGCCCTCGTCGTCGAAGCCCACGGCGCCCAGCGAACCGGGGCTGGTCTTGTCGGCGACGAAGTTCACGATGTCGGAGCCGTACTTGAAGTTCCTGCCCTTCCACTTGTCCAGCGTGGCGAAGGAAGTGCCGGCGTAGTTGGCTTCATAGCCAAGGACGCGGTCCAGTTCCGTGGCGTGGCCGACGGATTCGTGGATGGTCAGGAACAGGTGCTCCGGCGACAGCACCAGGTCGTATTTGCCCGGATCGACGGATTTCGCCGTCAGCTTTTCGCGCGCCTGGCGGCCGGCTGCGCGCGCATCCTCGATGATGTCGTAGCCACCGTTGTACAGGGTGGTGACGCCGCCGCCGGCGCGTACCTTGTGCTCTGGCTTTACGTCAAAGAATTCATAGCCCATGCCCGCCGGCGAGGACAAGCCGTCGCGCGTGCGGAATTTGCCGGTGGCCTTGTCCACGGCGGTGGCCGTGAACGGGGACCACAGGCGGTGGAAATCCTGGTCGATGTAGGAGCCGTCGGTAGACGCGAAGTACTTCTGCTGGTTTACCTGGAACAGCATCGACTGCATGAACGAGGCGCCCGCTTCCATGCCGGCCTTGTTGGCGGCGATCAGCATCTCGGCCTTGTCCTTCACCGGGACGGTGCGCCAGTCCTTCTTGTATGGCGTGTTCCATGCGACTTCGCCTACGCCTTTTACCGGCGCCAGTTGCACGGGCTCCGTTTGCAGCCTTGCGTTGGCTTTGGCGATGGCGACGGCCTGGCGGGCGGCGTCGGCGACCGAGTCCAGCGTCATTACGTTGGTGGCGGCGAAGCCGTAGGCACCGTTGGCGATCACGCGCACGCCGACGCCGGTGGATTCGGTGTTGACGATGTTTTCAACGCGTGTGTCGCGCGTGGTGATGAACTGGTTGAGGTAGCGGCCGATGCGCACGTCGCAGTAGGTGGCGCCGGCTTTCGTGGCGGCGTTCAGGGCGGCGTCGGCCAGCTGCTTCTTGAACTGGCGGGCCATGGGGTTGAGCAGCTCTTCGGCTGCGATGGCGTTGCCGAACACCGGCACCATTAACACGCCGCCCGCGGCAGCGCTGACTTTCAGGAATGTTCTGCGTTCCAAGTTTGCTCCAGAATACTTATTACGTTCGCGGCCTGCAGGCACGGCGGATCAATGATCCGCCCTACAGCCCCTACGGGGCCAAATCATGCGGCGGCGGATTGGCCCGGAGGGCTGTAGGGCGGATCGTTTTGACCCGCCGTGCCTGCGATCAGACGGCGTCCGACAAAGAGGTAAAGTTAAAGTCCCTCACCTTCATGGCCGGAATCAGCAGCTGGAACTGGCTCTCGTCGCCAGCGAGGACCTCGGGCCGGCCCAGCTCCTCGATATTATTCAGCATCGTCACCGGACTCTCATTGAAGCGGAAGTTCTTGACGGGATGCTTGATCTTGCCGTTCTCGATATAGAACGTGCCGTCGCGGGTCAGGCCCGTGAGCAGCACGGTCTGCGGATCGACCATGCGGATATACCAGGTGCGCGTTACCAGCACGCCCTTCTTGGTGCTGGCGATCAGCTCCTGGGTGGACTTGCTGCCGCCGGCCATCACGATATTGCCCGGCGCGCCAACCGCGCGGGCGCCCTGCTTCTTGGCCCAGTAAGGCGAATAGTTCAGCGACGCGATCTTGCCGTCCTTGATGATGTCCATGCGCTCGCGCGCCAGCATGGTGCCGTTATCCCATGGCAGGACGGGAATATCCTTGTCCCACGGGTCCGCCCACACATTCACCTGCTCATCGAACAGCTTTTCGCCCAGCCGGTTGCCGCCGCCCTTCTTCGCCAGAAAGCTGCGGCCCTCGTCCGCGCTGCGCGCGCTGAAGCTGTTGAACATATAGGCCAGCAGGTCGGACGTGGCCGCCGGCTCCAGGATCACCGTATAGCGGCCCGGCTCCAGCGCTTTCGCGTCCACCGAGCGCATGGCCTTTTCCATCGCCACTTCGGCCGCTGCGCGCGGATCGAACTTGCTCACATCGTTCGCATCGCGACGCACCCAGCCCGAACCGCGGCCGTCTTCGGTGCGCACGGTGCAAGTGAAGTCCACGCCGGTCTGCGCCTGGTGGCCGAACACGCCGCGCGAGTTGGCGATGGTCTCGAAGGACGACTGGTCGGTGAAGAAGCCGGCGGCGACCAGCTTGCTCTTGCGGCAGGCTTCGATGCTGTAGGCCGCGACCTGGGCGCGGTACTCTGGATCGATGGCGTCCGTGCTCTTGCTGAAGGTG
>DASWYX010000163.1:0-5104 GCA_036404755.1 Pseudoduganella sp. | reverse complement strand
GGAATGCACGTTGGGCGAAACCGACTTTTTGCGATTCCGCCATGTCGCTATCCTCCCCCTCCTCGGGCAGGGCGTGGGTCGGCAAATGTTGGGCGTTGTTGGAGTCGACTTCCGGGTGAAGTTTGCTGAGCGCCACCTCTTTTTCCAGCAGAAGCAGGGCAGGGCCCACTTCCGCTGCGGTGATCACACCCCGGGTGGGGCTCTTCTGCAGCAGGTCCATGATGCGTTCCACATGCTCATGAGCCATCATGACTTCCGGCGATGATATGGATTTAAATTTGATCAACATGGCACGCTTCCCGTAATGTGTTGATGTGTTAGTACGATATCACTTTCTGCCGTTCGGCACATGCGTGCACCGTGCTATTTAATTCAATTTAAACGAAGTAATGAAGGTATCAACTACCTCGTCATTGATTTCCTTCGTTCGGCCCAGCACCACCACCTGGTAAGCCCGTTTTCCCTGTGAGAGGAAGCGCGCGTGCATGCGGATCGGCATGCCGTTCTGGACGCCGCTGGCGTCCACCAGGAAAGCGCCGTCTTTCGTGCTCTCCTTATTCACGGTAGCACCAATATTCCGGACCATTTGCGCTTTCATTGCCTGCACTGCCTGGGCGGCCTTCTCTGCATCCGGCATTTCCACGCTGCCAACGGCAAACATCGTGCCTTCGACTTCAGCGGCGGCCATGCTCATATTCACTTGCTGGCCATCCAGATTGATGACGCGGCTGTGGGTGGCGGGCTTGCCGGGGAACAGCACGGAGAAGGGCGCATCGCTGCTGCGGAAGTCGCGCCAGTCGTATTTCGGGTTGCAGGCCATCAGGACGGCAGCGGCCGCCAGCACTGCGAGAGTGCGTTTCGTTTTCAAAATTTTCATTGTGTGATGGTAGCAGGGCGGCGCGCTGCGCGGTATCGCTCCACCCCTTCGAACACCGCCATGCCGATGAGCATTGATACCGTGAAGATCAGTGCGGCGCTGCTGCCGCGGCCCAAGGAGTTGATGGCCGGACCGGGACAATAACCGGCCAGGCCCCAGCCGACGCCGAATGCCAGGCTGCCGAGCAGCAGGCGCCGGTCGATTTTCGTGCTGGTCGGCAGCTGGATCGTCGTGCCGAGCACGTTTGCATGGCGCCGTTTTGCGATGGCGAAGCCGGGTGCTGCTGCCGCGACGGCGCCGAGCATGACGAAGGCGAGCGACGGGTCCCAGTCGCCTGCCAGGTCGAGAAAGGCGGTGACCTTGGCCGGGTCCGTCATGCCGGAGAGGATGAGGCCGATGCCGAATACCAGACCACAAAAGAGTGCAATCAGGGTTTGCATGGCGTCAGGCGATCAGGTGGCGGAGAACGAAAACGGTGGCAAAGCCGGCCAGCATGAAGGCGGCCGTTGCTGCAAGCGACCGGGGCGACATGCGCGAAATGCCGCAGACGCCGTGTCCGCTGGTGCAACCGGAGCCGTAGCGCGTGCCGATGCCGACGATTAGACCAGCGGCGACCAGCCCGGCCGGGCCGGCGACAACGCGCACTTCCGGCAGCGGCAGGAATAACGCATACACGAGCGAGGCGCCGATCAGGCCGGCGAGAAAAGCGAGGCGCCAGCTGACGTCGCCTTTGCGCGGCGCCAGCAGGCCGCCGACGATGCCGCTAACGCCCGCCACGCGTCCATTCATCAAGATCAATACGGTGGCGCTGAGTCCGATCAGGATGCCGCCGGCCAGCGAAGCCCAGGGCGTGAAGTCGCTCATGCTTTCTCCTTCGGGCAGAATTGTTCGTACAGCGTCTGCAGCACGGCCAGTGCGGCCGGGCTGGCGATGCTGTAATAGATTTGTTTGCCCTCGCGGCGCGTGGTCACCAGCTCTTCATTGCGCAGCACGGTCAACTGCTGGGACAGCGTAGGCTGGCGGATGCCGGTGCTTTCCTCCAGCTCGCTGACGCAATGGTCGCCTGCCGTCAACTGGCACAGCAGCATCAGGCGATCCTGGTTGGCCAGCGCTTTCAGCAGCGACGTGGCAGCGCCGGCGGCGGCGCGCAATTCATCGGTCGAGGTCATTCTTTCGTCACAGCGTCATCAAATTATCTTTTTATAGTATATCAAAAGATATATCGATGAGTCAGAAAGGCCTGAGCCCCCGGCGCATCTGGATGGCTTCGCCGACGTGATGCGGAGCGACCGAGCGCTCACCCGCCAGGTCGGCAATGGTGCGCGCGACGCGCAGCACGCGGTGGTAGGAGCGGGCGGACCAGTCGAACTTGGCCATGGCGGCACGCAGAACGTCGATGCCGGCCGCGTTCGGCTTGCAGTAGCGGTCGATTTCGCGCGGGGTGAGCTCCTGGTTGCTCTTTTGCTGGCGCGTGAGCTGCCGGCGAAAAGCCGCTTCGACGCGGTGGGCGATCCGGTCCGAAGTCTCGCCGTCGGCGTCCGCTTCGAGTACCCGGGCGGGGACCGGACCGACTTCGATTTGCATGTCGATACGGTCGAGCAGGGGACCGGAAACACGACCCTGGTAGCGCAGGATGGCGTCCGGCGTGCAGCGGCACGCGATGCCGGGGTGGCCGAGGAAGCCGCAGGGACAAGGATTCATGGCCGCGACCAGCTGGAAGCGCGCCGGGAAATCGGCGTGCCGCGCCGCGCGTGAGATCGTCACGTGGCCGGATTCGAGCGGCTCGCGCAGCACGTCCAGCACACGGCGGTCGAATTCGGGCAGTTCATCGAGGAAAAGCACGCCGCAGTGGGCCAGCGAGATCTCGCCGGGACGCGGCACGGTGCCGCCGCCGACCAGCGCCGCGCCGGACGAGGTGTGGTGAGGCGCGCGGAAGGGCCGCGTCTTCCAGCCCGTCAGCGAGAAACCGCCGATCAGGGATTGGACGGCGGCCGCTTCCAGCGCCTCATCGTCTGTCATGGCCGGCAGGACGCCGGCGAAGCGGCAGGCCAGCATGGTCTTGCCGGCGCCCGGCGGGCCGATCAGCAGGATCGAGTGGCGGCCGGCGGCGGCGACCTCCAGCGCGCGCTTGGCGTACTGCTGGCCTTTGACGTCCGCGAAGTCGAGGTAGGGGGAGGGTAGGGGCAGCGGCGAGGCCTGATAGCGCTCCAGAGCGAAGGCCGGCGGTGCGTCGGGCATACGGCGCTTGCGAGGTCGTGGAGTATTCGGCGCTTCCGTGAGCGCACCATCGGCATCGGCATCGGGAGAGGCCGACAGCCCGGCGCCGTGCTCGTCGCTCCAGCCGCACCCGGCATCCTCCGGGCTGGCAAGCGTGGGCGTGCCGCCGAAGTGGGCGCACACCTGAAGCAGGGTGGAGGCGGGGTAAATGGCGGCGTCCTGCACCAGCGCGGCTTCCTCGGCATTGGCCTGGGGCAGGATGAAAGCGCGGCCGCTGCGGGTGGAGTCGCGGTGCATCGCATAGGTCATGGCCAGCGCGCCGCGGATGGGGCGCAGTTCTCCCGTCAGCGACAATTCGCCGGCAAACTCATAGCGGTCGAGGGCTTCGCAGGCGACTTGTCCGGAGGCGGCGAGGATGCCGAGCGCAATCGGCAAGTCGAAACGGCCGGACTCTTTCGGCAGGTCGGCCGGCGCCAGGCTGACGGTGATGCGCTGGGCGGGCATATCGTAGCCCGTATTGATGATGGCCGCACGCACGCGGTCGCGCGACTCTTTGACTTCGGTGTCGGCCAGGCCGACGATGTGGAAGGCCGGCAAGCCATTGGCCAGGTGCACTTCCACCGAAACTTCCGGGGCCTGCATCCCGGCCAGGGCGCGGCTTTTCAGGACTGCAATGCTCATCGCTTCCTCCCGTGAATGGAGGAATCGTAGAGCTTTCCGCCTCAGGCAGGTTGAGGCGTCACAAGAGGCGGCTTATTTGTTGTCGCCGACCAGTTTCGCTTCCAGCTCGGCCAGGCGCTGTTCGACCAGTTCCAGCTTGGCGCGGGTTTTTTCCAGCATCTGGCGCTGGATGTCGAATTCCTCGCGCGTCACCAGGTCCAGCTTGGCGAAACCCTGCGTCATCATCGCCTTGACGTTCTTTTCGATGTCCTTGGCCGGCGAGTTTTCGATGACCTGATTGACCTTGCTCTGCAGATCATTAAAGAAACTATTCATGTCCATAAGACTTTTTCCTGGTGGTTGTGATATGACTGCACCACACTGGTGCAGCTTCGGCTTGATTTGGTGCGGCTGCTTGCCTAGTTAACAGTTTACGCACTAATAACGCGGCCACAAGTTGCTGGCACGTATTCTGCTACTACCTGGGCAAGCTAGTCGATCAAGCCTGAATTTTAAACCGCAATAAAAATTCACTCAAAAGGAATCGCCATGAAACAAACGACCAAGATCCTGACTCTGTCCGCCGCCGTTGCCCTGGCAATGGCCACGATGGGCGCAGGCCTGGCCCAAGCGCAGGAAACTGCCGCTGCAGCACCGGAAGCAAAACCGGATCATGAGATCTCCTTCAATGCCGCACTGACCAGCGACTACCGTTACCGCGGTATCTCGCAAACCCGCCTGAAGCCCGCCCTGCAAGGCGGTGCAGACTACGTCAACAACCCGACTGGTCTGTATGTGGGTACCTGGGCCTCCACTATCAAGTGGATCGATGATGCCGGCGGCGATGCAAAAGTCGAATGGGACATCTACTTCGGCAAGCGCGGGGAAATCGTTCCTGATGTTTCGTATGACGTAGGCTTCCTGGCCTATATCTATCCAGACCACGGCCTGACCCCGGCCCCGACCACCAAGGAGCTCTATGCCCAGGTCGGCTACGGTCCGTTCGCCCTCAAATATTCTCACTCGATCAGCAATCTGTTCGGTTTCGCGGATTCGAAGAACAGCGGCTACGTTGACGCCATGTTCAACTATGAGATCAAGGATTGCTACATCTTCAATGCCCACGTGGGCCACCAGAAGGTGAAGCACAACAGCGCAGTCAGCTACACCGACTGGAAGCTCGGCGTGACCAAGGACTTCGGCATCGCAACCGTTTCCCTGGCCTACGTGGACACCAATACCGACGCCTACGTCGGTCCTTACGGTAAGGATCTCGGCAAGAAATCCGCCGTGCTGATGATCTCCAAGACTTTCTAAGCGAGGCCAAAATGAAAATGATTACCGCCATTA
>DASWYX010000162.1:0-8361 GCA_036404755.1 Pseudoduganella sp. | reverse complement strand
ATCGTCAGCGCCTTCACGCTCGCGCACTCGATCACGCTTAGCCTCGCTGCACTGCAGGTAATGAGCCTGCCGTCGCGCTGGGTGGAATCGGCGATTGCCGCGTCGGTCGCCGTGGCGGCGCTGAACAACATCGTCCCCGTCGTGCGCGGCAAACGCTGGCTGGCCGCATTCGTCTTCGGCCTTGTGCACGGCTTCGGCTTCGCCAGCGTGCTGGCGGACCTCGGCCTGCCGCGCGACGCGCTGGCGCTGGCCCTGGTGGGGTTCAATGTGGGAGTGGAGGTAGGGCAGATCGCCATCGTGGCAGCCTTCCTGCCCCTGGCTTACGCCGTGCGCGGCACGTGGCTGTACCGGCGTGTGATGCTGGTCGGCGGCTCGGGCGCCATCGTCCTGCTGGCCGCCGTGTGGTTCGGCGAACGCGCCTTCGATCTGGTGACCTGACCGGATGTACGCCGGCTGACCACTACATCCGTACCCACGGACCTTTGTACAGCACCGGCCCGGTAGGCCCGTTCGGATCGGGCGAGCCGCCGCGCGGTTCAAGGCTGATGGCCAGTACCACCACATCGGCCCCCGCCGCGCGCTCGTTGAGCGCCAGGGTCGCCTGGCGCGCAGCGCCCAGCACGCCCAGCGAGCGCGGATTGCCCTGTTTCGGGATCGCCCACAGCTGCAGCGCCTTATCCGGCGGCACTGGCGGGCCACCGACCACTTTCACTTCCATTACCTGACGGCGCGAATCTGCGGTGATCACCAGTGCAGGCTGGGATTGGGCATCCGTCAGCGTGGCGACCATGTCGACCGATGGCGCCTGCAGCGTGCGCACGCCGATCGTGGCCACCAAGACCGCGGCAACGGCGGTGGACGCCAGCCCGAGCCCGCGCCACCAGCGCAGCGAATCCCACCAGCGTGCGGGCGGCTGCTCCGTGGTGGCCGCAGCGTCCAGGCGCAGCCGGTGGGCGATGTCCATCCACACGCGCGGCGGCGGCGTCACGGCAGGCGTTAGCTCGGCCATCGGGACGAGGCGCTCCTGCCATTCGGTCACGGTGCGCCGCAAGGCCGCGTCATGAAACATCCAACCCTCGAAGCGCCGCCTTGCGCCGCCGCGCAAGGTGCCCAGCACATATTCCGCCGCCAGCCGCTCGCGCAGTGCTTCATTGCCGCGGATATTCATGCCTGCCCCCTTTGCCCGAGACAAGCCTTGAGCTTTTCCAGCCCCCTGCGTATCCACGTCTTGACGGTGCCAATGGGAAGCGACATGCGCTGCGCCACCTCGCTGTGCGACAGGTCATGGAAGAAAGCCAGGCCGATCACCTGCCGGTGCATGCCCTCCAGCGCGGACAGGCAGGCGGCCAGCGCCTGCGCCTGCGCGCTCAGCGCCAGGCTCTCGTCCGGGCGGGCAGTGGAATCAGCCAGCGCATTCATGAAATCGGCATCCATCTCAAATGGTTCATCCAGGCGGCGCAGGATATCGAGCGCCTTGTTGCGCACGATCGCCGCCATCCACGTCATCGGAGCGGAAAGGCCGGCCTGGTAGGAAGACGCGGAGTGCCAGATCGACACGAAGGCTTCCTGCAAGGCTTCCTCGGCCAGCTCCTTCTTATGCAATATACGCAGCGCAAAGCCAAACAGTTTCGGCGCCGCTGCGTCGTAGAGTGCGCGGAAGGCTGACGCATCGTGGCGTCCCGTGGCAAGAAGCCAGGCAAGCAGTTGCTGAGGATCGGAGGACATGGTGGAACTCCGTAAGGGCAGGGTGGTCCGGCCATGATAGCTGCCGTTCGGCCGCTGGTCTATATCATTGCTCAAGACGCGGCTACAATACGGCGCAACTTCCAACACATACGGAGACTGCATGGCCACCACCGCCTTCCGCCGCCTGTTTGCCGCCGCCGCCATAAGCGCCGCCGGCCTGGCTGCCGCCGCCCAACCCGCCACCGTGCGCGTCGACTACATCCACAGCGGAAACGCCCTGAACGAAAGCTACGCCATGGACCGCGTGGTAATCGAACCCCAGCCCTGGCCGGGCGACATGAAGCGCACCATCGACACCACCAACCGCGGCACCAACAAGGTCGAAGTGGCCGATGCGAAAACGGGCGAAGTGCTCTACACGCGCACCTTCTCCACCGTGTTCGGCGAGTGGCGTACTACCGAGGAAGCGGGCAAGGCCAGCCGCGCCTTCGGCGAATCCGTGCGCTTCCCCAAGCCGGATCGTCCCGTCAAGGTGCGCATCCTGAAGCGCGACGAGCGCAATGAATTCTCCGTCGTATGGAGCACCGAGGTCGATACCGACGGCCTGGACGTCGTGCGCAAGCAGGCTCCGGCCCCAGCGAAACCGATTCCGATCCGCGTCAGCGGCCCCTCCGAGAACAAGGTCGACCTGCTGATCCTGGGCGACGGCTACACCGCAGCCGAGATGGGCAAGTTCGAGCAGACCGCCAGGCGCCTGGCCGACTACCTGTTCACCGTGTCGCCCTTCAAGGAGCGCGCCAATGACTTCAACGTGTGGGGCATGGCCGTGCCGACCGGGGAATCCGGTATCAGCCGTCCGTCGACCAAAATTCACCACGCATCCTCGCTCGGCACCCGCTACGATATCTTCGGCAGCGAGCGCTATGTGCTGACCACCGACAACCGCGCCCTGCGCGACATCGCCCAGTACGCGCCCTATGAGTTCATCGAAATCCTCGTCAACAACGATACCTACGGCGGCGGCGGCATCTACGGACAGTTCAGCACTGCCGCGGCCAACAACGACTGGGCCAACTACCTGTTCGTCCATGAATTCGGCCACCACTTCGCCGGCCTGGCGGACGAGTACTACACCTCGCCCGTCGCCTACGCCACCGGCGGCGCGCGCATGGAGCCGTGGGAACCCAACGTGACCGCACTGCTGGACCCGGCCAAACTGAAGTGGAAAAAACACGTGCATGCCGGCACACCGCTGCCGACCCCCTGGCCGAAGAAGGAATACGAGTCGCATTCGCGCGACTACCAGGCCATGCGCGCCAAGTTGCGCAAGGAAAACCGTCCCGAGTCCGATATGAGCAAGCTCTTCAACGACGATCTTGCCTGGACGAATCTGCTGTTTTCCAAATCGCCCAACGCCAAAGTGGTGGGCGCCTTCGAAGGCGCCAACTACGAGGCGACCGGTTATTACCGCCCGCAAATGCAATGCCTGATGTTCGACCGCAGCGAAGCCTTCTGCGCGGTGTGCGCGGAAGCCGTCAGTGAGACTATTGATCTGTATTCAAGGTAAGCATTTGTTACTGGGTGCGCCAGCGCACAGTGGCTATGGTTGGGCGAGCATATTCTGGTTTCACCTAATCACTAAGAGGTGGAATCATGAATAAACTGCTCGCAACCCTGATCGCTGGTGTGTTCGCAACCGCCGCCTATGCCCAAACCCCGGCGCCGGCCCCGGCTGCCACCACGACGCCGGCATCTCCGGCTGTGATGAAAGAACAGGCTAAGGCGGACAAGGATATCGCCAAGGCCCAGGAGAAAGAAGCCAAGAAGGACGCTGAAGCCGACAAGGACGTCGCCAAGGTAGCCAATAAGGCTGAAGAGAAGAAAGCCAAGGCCCACGCCAAGGCGCATAAGGCCCGTGTCAAGGCTGACGAGAAAGTCGCCAAGGCCGACGCCGAAGACAAGATGAAGACCGAAGCCAAGGTAGAGAAGGACATCGCCAAAGCTGACATGAAAGCAGCCAAGGTCGATGCCAAGCAGGACGCCAAGGTAGCGAAGGAACAGGCCGACGCCAACAAGGAAAAAGGCATCGCCGCGGCGAAAACTGCTGAAGTCAAAGCCAAGGCAGCGGCCGATGTGAAGGAAGCTGCGGCCAAGCACTAAGCCGCAGTCGCCGCGGGGAAATGGCCCCGATGGGGCTGTAGGGCGGATCATTGATCCGCCGCCCCCCGCGGCTTTAATTACGCCAACGGACCATCAACTATTCGGCGTCAATCCCGTCGGCTTGATCCGCGTCGGCATCGCCTTGCCCTTGCGCGCCCGCTTGCCGAAGTGCGGCTCCAGCGCAGTTGGCCCCATGCGCTCTTCCTTCGCCTTCTGCGCGTTGCCAATCCCCAGCACCGTCACGCCCTTCTGGGTAATCGCCCGCGCGGCTACCAGCTTCTCCTTATCCTCCAGCTCCATCAGGATCACGCCGCGTCCGCCGTTGGACAGCACCTTCATCTCGTCCATGCCGAACACCAGCAGGCGCGCCTTCTCGGAGATGGTCGCCACCGCGCTCGCATCCGCCACCACCACGGTCGGCGGCAGCGGCTTTGCGCCGTCGTCCAGCGTCATGAAGGCCTTGCCGCCCTTCAGGCGCGACACCATATCGCCCGCCTTGGCGATAAAGCCGTAGCCAGCGTCGGACGCCATCAGCAGCTGGGTCGCAGCACTGCCTGCGAAGTAGTGCAGCAGGCGCGCGCCGCCGGACAAATCGACCAGCGTGGTGATCGGCACGCCATCGCCGCGCGCATTCGGCAGCGCGGACACCGGCACCGAATACACTTTGCCGTTGTCGCCAAAGCCCAAGAGCGTATCCACCGTGCGGCACTCGAAGGCGCCATACAGCGCATCGCCGGCCTTGAAGGTGAACTGCGCCGGATCGTGGCCGATGCCGGTACGTGCGCGCACCCAGCCCTTTTCGGAAATGATCACGGTCACCGGCTCGTCCACCACCTTCTGCTCGACGACAGCCTTCTGCGCTTCCTCGATCACGGTGCGGCGCGCGTCGCCATACGTCTTCGCGTCCGACTCGATTTCCTTGATGATCAGGCGCTTCATCGACGATGGATTGTCCAGCAGATCCTGCAGCGTCTGTTTTTCCTTGCGCAGGTCGGCCAGTTCCTGCTGGATCTTGATCGCTTCCAGTCGGGCCAGTTGGCGCAGGCGGATTTCCAGGATGTCCTCGGCCTGGCGGTCGGACAGCTTGAAGCGTTCGATCAGCGCCGCCTTCGGCTCGTCCGAATTGCGGATGATGTGGATGACTTCATCGATATTCAGCAGGATGGTCTCGCGGCCTTCCAGGATATGGATGCGGTCATCGACCTTGTTCAGGCGGAATTGGGTGCGGCGGGTCACCGTGGAGAAGCGGAAGTCGATCCACTCCTGCAGGATTTCGGTCACGCCCTTCTGGCGCGGACGGCCATCGCCGCCGATCATCACCAGGTTCATCGAGGCCGAGGTTTCCAGCGACGTATGCGCCAGCAGCATCAGCATGAATTCGGTCTGGTCGATATTCTTCGACTTCGGCTCGAACACCAAGCGCACTGCGGCTTCCCGGCCGGATTCGTCGCGCACCTTGTCCAGCTGCGACAGGATCAGCTGCTTCAGCGTGAGCTGCTCTGGCGACAGCGCCTTCTTGCCCAGCTTGACCTTCGGATTGGTCAGCTCCTCGATCTCTTCCAGCACTTTCTGCGCCGAAGTGCCCGGCGGCAGTTCGTACACGACGGCCTGCCACTGGCCACGCGCCAGTTCTTCGATCTTCCAGCGTGCGCGCACCTTCATCGAGCCGCGGCCCGAGGCATACATATCGTCGATCTGCGCGCGCGGCGTGATCAGCTGGCCGCCGCCCGGGAAGTCCGGTCCCGGCAGGATGCCCATCAGCTCCGCGTGCGACAGCTTCGGATTGCGGATCAGCGCCACGGTGGCCGCCGCCACTTCGGTCAGGTTGTGCGACGGGATTTCCGTCGCCAGGCCCACGGCGATACCGGATGCGCCGTTCAGCAGCACCATCGGCAGGCGCGCCGGCAGCAGCGATGGTTCTTCGTACGAGCCGTCGTAGTTCGGGATGAAGTCCACCGTGCCCTGGTCGATTTCGTCCAGCAGCAGGCGCGAGATCGGCGTCAGGCGGGCTTCCGTGTAGCGCATCGCCGCGGCGCCGTCGCCGTCGCGCGAGCCGAAGTTACCCTGGCCATCGATCAGCGGATAGCGCAGCGAAAAATCCTGCGCCATGCGCACCAGCGCGTCGTACACCGACTGGTCGCCGTGCGGGTGCAGCTTACCCAGCACGTCACCCACCACGGTGGCGGACTTGCGCGGCTTGGCCGTCGGGCCCAGGCCCAGTTCATTCATCGAATACAGGATGCGGCGCTGCACCGGCTTCTGGCCGTCGCACACATCCGGCAGGGCGCGGCCCTTCACCACCGAGATCGCGTAATCCAGGTACGCGCGTTCCGCGAAGGTGGACAGGGTCAGCGTCTCGCCGCCATCGCCGCCATCATTGCCGCCCGGCTGTTCCGGGATCGGATCTTCGTCAAAGAGATTTGCTTGAGTCATTTTGCTTGTCTTTTCGTTCCAAACCCTAGAACCGGGTCAGACCCAAGGGTCAGACCCTCGGGTCTGACCCGGAGGTTAGGTTTCAAATATCCGCTTCCACCTCATTGCCGTGCTCCTCGATCCACGCCCGGCGGGCCGCGGCTTCGCCCTTGCCCATCAGCATATTGAAGCGCGACGACGAATAGCCATGATCAAAGTCCCCCAGCGACACCGGCAGCAAGCGGCGCGTATCCGGATTCATCGTGGTCTCCCACAGCTGCTCCGCATTCATCTCGCCCAGGCCCTTGAAGCGGGAAATGGTCCACGAACCGTCCTTGAGGCCATCCTTGCGCAGCTTGTCCTCGATCGCCACCAGCTCCCCGTCATCCAGCGCATACAGCTTCTGGATCGGCTTCTTGCCGCGGGCCGGCGCGTCCACGCGGTCCAGCGGCGGACGGGCGATGCAGATATTGCCGTTCTCGATCAGTTTTGGGAAATGGCGGAAGAAGAGGGTGAGCAGCAGCACCTGGATATGGGAACCGTCGACGTCCGCATCGGAAAGGATGCAGATCTTGCCGTAGCGGAGACCCGAGAGGTCCGGCGAGTCGCCGTAGTTGTGCGGATCCACGCCGATCGCCACCGCTATATCGTGGATCTCGTTGTTCGCGTACAGGCGGTCGCGGTCCGTTTCCCAGGAATTCAGCACCTTGCCGCGCAACGGCAGGATGGCCTGGAATTCCTTGTCGCGGCCCATCTTGGCCGAGCCGCCCGCCGAGTCGCCCTCGACCAGGAACAGTTCGGTGCGCGTCACGTCGTCGGTTTCGCAATCGGTCAGCTTACCGGGCAGCACGGCCACGCCGGAGGATTTCTTCTTCTCGACCTTCTGCGCCGAGCGCAGGCGGGATTGCGCCTGCTTGATCACCAGTTCCGCCAGCTTCTTGCCATAGTCGATGTGCTGGTTCAGCCACAGTTCCAGCGCAGGCTTGGAGAAGGTGGACACCAGGCGCACCGCGTCGCGCGAATTCAGGCGCTCCTTGATCTGGCCCTGGAATTGCGGGTCCAGCACTTTCGCCGACAGCACGAAGGAAGCGCGTGCAAACACGTCTTCCGGCAGCAGCTTCACGCCCTTCGGCAGCAGCGAGTGCAGCTCGACGAAATTCTTCATCGCGCCGAACAGGCCTTCGCGCAGGCCGGATTCGTGGGTGCCGCCGTTCGGCGTAGGAATCAGGTTGACGTAGGACTCGCGCACCACGGCGCCTTCCTCGGTCCATGCCACCACCCAGGAAGCGCCTTCGCCCTCGGCGAAGCCTTCAGCGTCCGGCGTGGCGAACTGCTCGCCCTCGAACAGGGGAATCAGCGTTTCGCCGTTGGCGGTCTGCGCGATCTGCTCGTTCAGGTAGCCGCGCAGGCCGTCCTTGTACATCCAGGTCTGCTCGTCGCCCGTCTTGCTGTTCTTCAGCGTGACGGACACGCCCGGCAGCAGCACGGCCTTGGAGCGCAGCAGGCGTTGCAGCTCGACCTGCGAGATCAGCGGCGAGTCGAAATACTTCGAATCAGGCCACGCGGTCACGCGGGTGCCGGACTTCTTGCCATCCTTCGGCGCCGGCTGGGAGCTCAGGGGCTCGATCAGGTCGCCGTTCTCGAAGGCGATCTGGTGGAAGCCATTGCCAGCTTCGTCCTTGCGCCAGACGGCGATTTCCAGACGCTTGGACAGGGCATTGGTCACCGATACGCCCACGCCGTGCAGGCCGCCCGAGAAGGCGTAAGCGCCGCCGGAGCCCTTGTCGAATTTGCCGCCCGCGTGCAGGCGGGTGAACACGATTTCCACCGTCGGCACGTTTTCTTCCGGGTGCAGGCCGACCGGGATGCCGCGGCCGTCGTCTTCAACGGTGATGGAACCGTCCGCATTCTGCGTGACGATGATATTTTTGCAATGGCCGCCGAGCGCCTCGTCGGAGGCGTTGTCGATCACTTCCTGGATGATGTGCAGCGGATTTTCGGTGCGCGTATACATGCCGGGGCGCTGTTTGACAGGCTCCAGGCCTTTGAGGACGCGGATCGATGATTCGCTGTAGTCGGATACTGGTTTTTTAGTGGCCATAC
>DASWYX010000161.1:0-4676 GCA_036404755.1 Pseudoduganella sp. | reverse complement strand
TGGCGACCGTGCGGTCGGCCATGATTTTCACCGGCTGCTTCGTGTTGATCGGACCGAGGGAGCCCGGCTTGCTGCCGTAGACTTCCAGGATCTCGCCTTCGCTGGCGAAGCGGAAGTCCTTCAGGCCCGGGACCTTGCCGGCCTTGATTTCGTTCAGTTCATGGTCGCCGCGCAGCAGCAGCATGAAGTATTCCTTCTTGCCGTCTTCCTTTTCGACGGTCAGCGCGATGGTCTTCACGGTCTGCTTCAGGTCGATGTTCAGCAGCCTGGCGACGTCTTCGCACTTGGCCGCCTTCGGCGTGGACGTCTTGACCAGCGCCGCGGAAGCCGCAGCGCGGCTGCCGTTGGCCACCGCTTCGGCGGCTTCGATATTGGCCGCGAAGTCGGAGGTCGGGCAGTAGACCAATGCGTCTTCGCCGGTGGAGGCGATCACGTGGAATTCGTGCGAGCCGGTGCCGCCAATGGCGCCGTTATCCGCGGCCACGGCGCGGAACTTCAGGCCGAAGCGCGTGAAGATGCGGGTGTAGGCGTCGTACATGATCTGGTAGGACTTTTGCATGCCTTCCACGTCGCGGTCGAAGGAGTAGGCGTCCTTCATCGTGAACTCGCGGCCGCGCATCAGGCCGAAGCGCGGACGGCGCTCGTCGCGGAACTTGGTCTGAATGTGGTAAAAATTCAACGGAATTTGTCGGTAGGACTTAACCTCGTTGCGCACGACATCGGTGATCACTTCTTCCGACGTCGGCTGCAGCGCGAAGTCGCGGCCGTGGCGGTCCTTCATGCGCAGCAGCTCGGGACCCATCTTGTCCCAACGGCCAGTCTCCTGCCACAGCTCGGCCGGCTGCACCAGGGGCATCAGCAGCTCAATGGCGCCGGCGTTGTTCATTTCCTCGCGCACAATCGCTTCGACCTTGCGGATCACTTTCAGGCCCATCGGCATATAGGTGTAAATGCCGGAACCGAGGCGCTTGATCATACCCGCGCGCATCATCAACTTGTGACTTACGATTTCTGCGTCCGAAGGCGCTTCTTTGAGTGTAGAAATAAAAAAACGGGAAGCACGCATAACGGTGAATTCTTTTTAAAAAGAGAGAGTTATAATCGACCTAATTTTAAAGGATTAGCTGGCCGATGCGTCCAAACTTTATACAAATGAGCGCAATTGCAAGCCTACCGGGCTGTTTCCGACGGCCCGGCGGCGGGATTTGTAGCCAAAAATATAAGAGGAAGGCTCGGCCACGGAAAGTTTGAGGTGCAATATGCTCGATCGTGAAGGGTTCCGCCCCAACGTCGGCATCATCCTGCTCAACGCCCATAACGAGGTGTGGTGGGGCAAGCGGGTGCGGGAGCACTCCTGGCAGTTTCCGCAAGGTGGCATTAAGTATGGTGAAACGCCTGAGCAGGCGATGTATCGGGAGTTGGAAGAAGAAATAGGATTACGTCCGGAGCACGTCAAGATTATCGGCCGCACGCGCGACTGGCTGCGTTACGAAGTGCCGGATCACTTCATCAAGCGGGAAATCCGCGGCCATTATCGTGGCCAGAAGCAGATCTGGTTCCTGTTGCGAATGTGTGCACGAGATAATGAAGTCAATCTGCGATTGACGGATCACCCTGAATTCGACGCCTGGCGCTGGCATGAATACTGGGTGCCGCTGGATGTGGTCATCGAGTTCAAGCGCGAGGTGTACCAGCGCGCGCTGCAGGAGTTGTCCAGGTTCCTGACCTGGCCTGCCCATGGGGACCGCCGCCATTCGTCGCGCTACCTGCGCCAGCCTCACGGCCAGCGCAGCAGCACGCCGCCGGGGCAGCGGGACAAGCCGCAGCAGCCGGTCGTGGCGCCGCCGGAGCCGGGCACGGTGGTCTGCGACAAGGACTGAAATCGGTTCAAAAAGGGGCGGTGCCTGCGGGCCCACCCCTTTTTCCATATAATGACGGCCTATGTTTACACCGTCCTCCCACGACGTTCGCCGCTTTTTCTGCGAAGTCTTCCGCAAGCACCACGCCAAAGAGATCCTCACGCCGCTGGAATCGATGGCGCTGGACTGGATCGTCCAGCATCCCGAGTATGACGACGCGCTGCAGGATGCCGAGGCGGCCGTCGCCCGCGATTACTCGGTGGAGGGCGGCCAGGCGAATCCCTTCCTGCATCTGTCGATGCACCTTTCGATTGCCGAGCAGGTGTCGATCGACCAGCCGCGCGGCATCCGCGCCGCTTACGAGGCCTTGTCCCGCAAGCTCGACTCGTCCCACGAGGCGCACCACGTGATCATGGAATGCCTGGGCGAGATGATCTGGAACTCCCAACGCCGCGGCCTGCCCCCAGACGGCGAAGCCTACGTCGAATCCATCAAGCGCCGCCTCTGACGATCAGCAACGAGGCATCCCGCCAGCCGCGTTCATCGCTTTCTCCTTCCCGCGGCAGCGGGCCGATAACGATTGGTATGCCCTGCCTCGCGCGCGTTCGCCTATAACTATCGCATCTTCGAACTGCATCAACGTCCTGTCGCCAGCCGGGTTGTGTTGGCGGACGAAACGGCGGACCGGCGGCCGGACTGTTTCCGCTATTGTCTGCTTGGCACTGAAATAGGCTCCGCTTTGCCACGGCTAAAGTGATCGACCACGCGCCGCAAACGCATGGCGCCCCCCCAGCGCCGCCTGGCTGCAAAGTGGCGACGGCAGGAAGGCGCGCGCGATGGCGTCGCACGTGTACTGGAACAGCAATTGGTTACGCGGTACGGCCCGCTGCCCGACGTGATCCGTCAGCAATTGGCAAACGCGGACCTGGAGCAACTGGAGCGCTGGAGCGTGGCGCTGCTGGCCGCGCCCAGGCTGGAGGACGTGTTCCGCGGCGCGGAGTAAGGCGGAAAACAAAAAGCCCGCTGCAAGAGCGGGCCTTGGCGTGCGGACCGGAGAACGATCAGCGGTGGTTCACCAGCGTGCCTGGCAGCGAGTGCAGGTAGGCGGCGATGTCTTTGATGTCCTGGTTGGTCAGCGGCTTGACCTGGCCGGTCATGATGGCGTTGGAGCGGCCGTTGGCGCCGTCGCCGCGCTTGTAGGCGGTCAGCGCGTGCTGCAGGTAGTCCTGGTGCTGGCCGGCCAGCTTCGGGTAGGACGGGTCGATCGGGCTGTTGAAGTCCTTGCCGTGGCAGGCGGCGCAGCTGTACTTGTCGGCCAGGGCCTTGCCGTTGTCGACATTACCACCCGCCAGGGCGCTGAACGAAACGGCGGAGCAGAACAGAGCGAGAATCAGTTTTTTCATGGTGAAGGGCCTTATTTCTGCTGGGAGTAGTAAGCGGCGATGTCAGCGATGTCCTGGTCGGACAGGCTCACAGCGATACCCTTCATGGATGGGTGCTTGCGCTCGCCCTTCTGATAGCCCTTCAGGGCGTTTTCGATGTATTTGGCGGACTGGCCACCGATCTTCGGCACCTGGAACACTTCCGGGAAAGTCGCCTTGTAGCCAGGGATTGCATGGCATCCGATACACATTTCGATCTTGGCTGGGGCGGCTTTGGCGTCTCCAACGATGTCCGCGGCTGCGGCAACCTGGGCGACGCCGGCGAGCACGAGAAGTGCGAAGATTTTTTTCATGGTGATGGCTTAGCTTATAAGTTTGTGATCGGTTTGCCCGTGCAAAAACATCACTTTTGCACTATCAACCTGCGATTCTAACCCACAATTTGGCAGATCGTCCACATCACCGTTCTGGCATATACTCGGGGAATCGCGTCTATCAACAGGAAACCCGCACCATGCAAGCAACGCAGCGCTTCGAGGGCAGCGACAACTACGTCGCCACCAATGACCTGAAACTGGCGGTCAATGCCGCCCTGACCCTGCAACGTCCCTTGCTGATCAAGGGTGAACCCGGCACCGGCAAGACCATGCTGGCCGAGGAAGTGGCGGCGGCACTGAACATGCCGTTGATGCAGTGGCATATCAAATCGACCACAAAGGCCCAGCAAGGCCTGTATGAATATGACGCCGTGTCCCGCCTGCGCGACTCGCAGCTGGGCGACGAGCGCGTGCGCGACATCCACAACTACATCGTCAAGGGCGTGCTGTGGCAAGCCTTCACCTCGCCCGAGCCGGTGGTGCTGCTGATCGACGAAATCGACAAGGCGGACATCGAATTCCCCAACGACCTGCTGCGCGAACTCGATCGCATGGAGTTCTATGTATACGAGACGCGCGAAATGGTCACGGCCCGGCACCGCCCGCTGGTCATCATCACGTCCAACAACGAGAAGGAGCTGCCGGACGCTTTCCTGCGCCGCTGCTTCTTCCACTACATCAAATTCCCGGACAAGGACACGATGGAAGCCATCGTCAAGGTCCACTACCCGCACCTGAAGCAGGAGCTGCTGGCGACCGCCCTGCAGACCTTCTATGAAGTGCGCGACGTCTCGGGCCTGAAGAAGAAGCCGTCCACCTCCGAATTCCTGGACTGGCTCAAGCTGCTGATGGCCGAGGACATTCCGCCGGAAGCCCTGCGCAGCAAGGATCAGAAGTCCATCGTGCCGCCGCTGCACGGCGCCCTGCTGAAAAACGAGCAGGACGTGCACCTGTTCGAGCGCCTGGTCTTCATGTCACGGACGAACCGCTGATGATTACCGTTGCCCCGGTCACGCTGGAACTGAACGGCATCCGCCTGGAGCCGCTCGGCGAAGAGC
>DASWYX010000160.1:0-4733 GCA_036404755.1 Pseudoduganella sp. | reverse complement strand
CAGCGCCGTCACCGCGTCCGGGTCAGCCAGCACCGCCTCCGCGTCCAAGCCGGCCGGCATCGCCGCCACCGGCTCTGGCGCGGTTACGCCGCAGGCGGTGGGTGCGCCAGGTGCGGCCGCTGCCGGGGCGTTTGGTGCGGGCACGGCTGGCGCAAGTGCGACCGGCGCGCCGAAAGCTGTTGCGGCTGGCGCCATCGTCGAAGCGACCGCCGTGGCAGGGCAGGCGCAATCCTGCAAGGCCTGGGGTACGAAAGGCGCGCTGCTGTACGAGGATAAATTCGACACGGGACTGAAGCAATGGCAGCCCGAGTACCAGCAAGCCCCCGGCGCGACCATCGCAGCCAGCAAGGGCAAGCTGCAAATGAACCTGCCCGGCGACGCAACCCTCTGGTTCAAGCAAGCGCTGAAGGGCAACGTGCTGATCGCCTACAAGCGCAAGATGATCATGAACGGCGGCCCGAACGACCGGCTGTCCGACCTGAACCAGTTCTGGATGGCGAAAGACCCGAACAATAAAAACCTGTTCACGCGAGACGGCACGTTCAAGCAATACGACAACCTGACCCTCTACTACGCCGGCATCGGCGGCAACAGCAACACGACCACGCGCTTCCGCAAATACGACAAAGGCGAGCGCACGCTGATCGCCGAAAACAGCAACCTGCTGCAGCCGAACAAGGAATACAACATCGAGATCGCCGTGTACGACGGCTGCACGCGCATGACCGTCGACGGCAAGGAATACTTCGCCTACCGCGACACAGATCCCCTGCGTGAAGGCCACTTCGCCTTCCGCACCACCCACTCGCACCAGGAAATCCGCGATTTCAAGGTTTATCAGCTGAAGTAAGAACAAAGAGAGAGACGAACGCATGAACCGAAAGACCCCACTGCTGGCCGCCATCCTGCTCGCCCTGTCGCTGTCCGCATTCGCCGCTCAGCAAGCTCCGGCCAACGACATGACGGCGCCGCTGCACCTGATGAAGCCGGACTATCCAACGCCGTATGGCACGCCGACCGTGGCGGAAGTGACCAAGGTGCTGGACCGCGTGTTCAATTACCTGGACGCCGTCACCCCGGCAAAGGTGATCGACAAGAACACCAATCAGGAGATCAAGGACTTCAGCAAGCTCGATGACAATTCCGTCTTCGCGCCCGGCGACTACCGCCTGACCAGCTATGAATGGGGCGTGACCTACGCCGGCATGCTGGCCGCCGGTGCGGCGACCGGCGAAAAGCGCTACACCGACTACACCAACAAGCGCGTCACGCTGCTGGCCGACCTGGCCAAGCCTACGCTGGCGCGCCTGAAAGCCAACCCGCAAGCCAAGTCGCCCGTGCTGCGCGCGCTGGACCCGCATGCGCTGGACGATATCGGCGCGCTGTGCGTGTCCTTCATCAAGGCCAAGCGCGCCGGCCTGCAGGCGGACGTCACGCCGCTGCTGGATTCCTGCCGCACCTTCATCGGCACCAGGGAGCACCGCCTGGCCGACGGCACGCTGGCCCGCCTGCGTCCGCAGCCCGATACCCTGTGGCTGGACGATATGTTCATGGGCGTTCCCGCCTGGGCCAACCTGGGCAAGATGACGGGCGACCGCAAGTACTTCGACGAATCCGTCAAACAGATCCAGCAATTCTCGCAGCGCATGTTTAATCCGCAGAAGAACATTTATATGCACGGCTGGGTGCAGGGCATGGACGCGCATCCCGAGTTCCACTGGGCGCGTGCCAATGGCTGGGCGGTGATGACCATGGTCGAAGTGCTGGACGTGCTGCCGGAAGACCACCCGGGCCGCAACGCCGTGCTGCAGCAGCTGCGCGCGCACGTGAAGGGCCTCGTGTCCTACCAGGACGGCACAGGATTCTGGCACCAGCTGCTGGACCGTCCGGACAGCTATCTCGAAACCTCGGCCACCGCGATCTATGCCTACTCGATGGCGCGCGCGATCAACAAGGGCTATATCGACCGCGCGGCTTATGCGCCTACCGTCATGCTGGCCTGGAATGCCGTCGCTACCAAGGTGAATGAGAAGGGACAGGTCGAGGGCACGTGCGTGGGCACGGGCATGGGCTTCGATCCGGCCTTCTACTACTATCGCCCGATCAATGTGTTTGCGGCCCACGGGTATGGCCCCGTGCTGCTGGCGGGCGCGGAAGTGATCAATATGCTCAAGTCGCAGAAGTTCGAAATCAATGACAGCTCGCTGCAGCTCGTCACGCGCAAGTAAAGGCATCACTGCCGCCATGCGCCGCGCCGCGGCCCTGGCGGCGTTCTGGCTGGCGGCGCTGCCGTCGTTCGCTACGGACTGGGTCCATACCAGCGCGCAGCGCGGCGACTTTCCTCTGGCGACTCGCGCGGCGCTGGCATCCATCGCCTTCGACGCCGGCGACGCACGCGTTGTCAGCCGGGCGGCGCGCGATTTGGCGGAGGATCTCGAGCGCGTCACCGGCCGCAAGCCCGCCGTGGCAAACGAGGCGCGCGGTCCGGCCGTGCTGGTAGGTACGCTGGGCAGGAGCGCCTTGATCGACACGCTGGTCAAGTCCGGCAAACTCGATGCCGCCAGGCTGCGCGGCGCCTGGGAATCCTTCATCATCACCACCGTGGAAGCGCCGCTGCCGGGCGTGCAGCGGGCGCTGGTCATCGCGGGGAGCGATCCGCGCGGTACGGCTTACGGTGTGTATGAACTCTCGGAAGCGATCGGCGTCTCGCCCTGGTACTGGTGGGCGGACGTGCCGGCAGCGCGCAAGGACGTGCTTTACGTTGCCGCAGGAACGCGCCGCTTCGGACCGCCGTCCGTCAAATACCGCGGCATTTTCATCAACGACGAGGACTGGGGCCTGCAACCGTGGGCTGCGAAGACTTTCGAGCCAGAGAATGGCGGCATAGGTCCGCGCACTTATGGCCGCATGTTCGAATTGCTGCTGCGGTTGAAGGCCAATACCGTATGGCCGGCCATGCATCCGGGCACGCCGCCGTTCAATGCCGACCCGCGCAATGCTGCGCTGGCCGACGAGTATGCGATTGTCATGGGCTCCTCGCACGCGGAGCCGATGCTGCGCAATAACGTGGGCGAGTGGAAGGCGCCTCACGAGGATTACAACTATGTGAGCAATGCAGGCGGTGTGCTGCGCTACTGGGAAGAGCGCATGCAGTCCAATGGACGTTACGAGAATATCTATACGCTGGGCATGCGCGGCATCCATGATTCGTCGATGCAGGGGGCGAAGACCGATGCGGAGCGGGTGGCGCTGCTGCAGAAGATTTTCGCGGACCAGCGCGGGTTGCTGGGGAAGTATGCACAGCCAGGGGCGCCGCAGATGTTCTGCGCTTACAAGGAAGTGCTTCCTTTGTACCGACAGGGATTGCAGGTGCCGGATGATGTGACCATCGTCTGGCCGGACGATAATTTTGGCTATATCCGCAATTTCAGCGGCGCGGCGGAGCGAGCGCGGAGTGGCGGGGCAGGGGTGTATTACCACTTGTCGTATCTGGGCGCGCCGCTGTCGTATCTCTGGCTCTACACGACACCGCCGGCGCTGGTCTGGGCGGAGATGTCGCGCGCTTTTGCTGCCGGCGCGGACAGGATCTGGATCGCGAACGTGGGCGATCTGAAGCCTGCCGAGATCGGGACGGAGTTCTTCCTGCGGTTGGCATGGGATGCCGGCCGCTGGGGCACGGATGCCCAGCCGGCTTTCCTGCGGCAGTGGGCAGGGCGCGAGTTCGGGCCTGCGCTGGCGGCAGAGGTGGCGGGGATCATGGGCGAGTACTACCGGCTCAATTTTGCGCGCAGGCCGGAGCATTTGCAGTGGTGGTTGCCGAAGGAGGCGCGGCGTCGGAGCGATCTGCCGGCCGCCGAAGTTGATACGCGGCTGGCGGAATTTGCTTCGCTGCGGCGTCGGGTTGAGGCCGTGCGCGCACGATTGCCCTCCGCGGCGGCGGATGCGTTCTTTGAGCTTGTAGAGTATCCGGTGCTCGTTTCGGTACTGGCGAATGAGCGCTTCTTTGACGGTGAGCGCGGACGTGTCGCCGCCGCGCTGGCAGCCGACGCTGCGCTCACGAAGCTTACCGCGCGATGGGATGGCGCGCTGGCCGGCGGCAAGTGGCGGCACATCATGTCCGCCGAGCCGGCAGATGGACAGTGGCGCTCGATGCGCATTGCCAAGTGGACGTCGCCCGCCAGCGACGCGGAGCGCGCAGCAGGCGTGTCGTTGGATCTGGCGGCGCGCGGCGGAATGCGCATTGAGGCGGAGGCGTTCAAGCGGCAGTTTGCCGGCGCGGGAGCGCGGTGGGAACGCGTGCCTGGGCTGGGGCGGAGCGGTGAGGGAGCTGTCGCGATCCTGCGCGATGCGGGCGGTGCGCTGGGGGGCATTGGCGTGGGTGACGCTGGGGCGGCGCGGCTTGAATATGATGTGGAGCTGGCGGCAGGCGAGTACGCGCTGCGCGTGCATATGCTGCCGACTTTCCCGAGCGCTGGTGGCGGGCAGCTGCGGCTGGCGGTAGCGCTGGATGGCGACGCGCCGCAGGCGGTCACGGTGGATGCGCCGGATGGCGGGGCGGCGTGGGCGCAGGGTGTGCTGAATAACGACCGCGTCGCCAGCATGACGCTGCGGATTGCTGCGCCTGGGCCGCATACGCTAAGGCTTTATGGCGCGGATGCGGGGCTGGTGGTGGACAGCATGGAGATCGTGCCGCTGGGACGGTGAGCCGCAGCGGGACGGCTCGGGCATCAGGC
>DASWYX010000159.1:0-2231 GCA_036404755.1 Pseudoduganella sp. | reverse complement strand
GTTAGGTTTAATAGCTCACCCACCTCCCGCTTAATGTGTTGACATCGTAAAATCTGCGATGCTATAGTCAACATAGAAAATGGTAACGTTTCCAAAACGTGCCGCAAAATCAAGGAGACGGGATGTTCAAGATTGCCTGCGGCCTGGCGTTGTGCGCGGCCGGCGTGGCCTATGCCGGCGCCGGTAATGTTGGCGCGGGGCCGAGTGCCGAAGTCATACACTGGTGGACATCGGGCGGTGAGTCTGCCGCCGTCAAGCAGTTGGCGGGCGCCTATCGCGCCGCCGGCGGCAACTGGATCGACACGGCCATCGCCGGCGGAGACCAGGCGCGCGCCGTTACGCTGAACCGCCTGGTTGGCGGCAAGGCTCCCGCGGCGGCGCAATTCAATATCTCCAAGCAGTTCCTCGACGTCGTGGAACAGGACATGCTGATGCCGCTCGACGACATCGCCAAACAGCAGGACTGGGACCATACGCTGCCCGAGCCGATCGCCCGCGTGATCAAGGTCGATGGCCATTACTACGCGCTGCCGCTGGACATCCATATGCAGACCTGGATCTGGTACTCCAAGGCCGCCTTCCGCAAAGCGGGCATCATGAAAGAGCCCGCGACCATGGACGAACTGTTCGCCGCGCTGGACAAGCTGAAAGCCGCAGGCCTGATTCCGCTGGCCCACGGCGGACAGGCCTGGCAGGAGAACGTGCTGTTCGCGGGCATCCTGGCCAACGTCGGCGGCAAGCAGTTGTACCTGCAGGTGATGCGTGACCGCGACCAGAAGGCGATCAATTCCGAAGCGATGCGCAAGGTGCTGCTGGCCTACAAGCGCATGCAGTCCTATGTGGACGCGAATGCGCCAGGCCGCAACTGGAACGACGCCACGGCGCTGCTGGTTAGCGGCAAGGCCGGCGTGCAGATCATGGGCGACTGGGCAAAGGGCGAATTCACGGCAGCGAAGCAGCTGCCCGGCGAAGATTTCGGCTGCATCGCGGGCCTGGGCGCGAATGTGCCGTACCTGGTGCAGGGTGACGCTTTCGTATTCCCCAGGTCAGAGCAGGCCGACGTGCAGCAGGCGCAAAAGCTGATGGCGCGCACGCTGGTGGTTCCGGCCACGCAGATCGCCTTCAACAAGCTCAAAGGATCGCTGCCGCCGCGCACCGACCTCGATACCAGCTCGCTCGACGCCTGCTCGCGTGCCGGCGCAGCCATCCTGCGCGACAAGACCCGCCTGGCCGGGGCGCCCGAGGTGTACCTGACGCCCGATCAGAACGGCGCGCTTCAGGATGCGATCACGGCGTACTGGAACACGTCCATGCCGGTCGAGAAGGCGCAGAAGGCGCTGGCCGCCGCGCTGCGGAACTGAGCCGCCGATGCTGCAGCGACGGATCACGCCATATTTTGCACTGTTGCCGATGCTGGCGACCGTGTGCGTAGCCTATCTGGGCGCCTTCGCCTGGACCTTCTACGTATCGCTGACCAATTCACGCAGCATCGCCAGCAATAAATTCGTCGGCATGGCGCAGTACGAGAGGCTGTTCAACAATGAGCGCTGGCTGCTGTCTTTGAACAATCTGGTGGTCTTCGGCGTCCTGTTCATCCTCGCCTGCATGGTGATCGGCTTCCTGCTCGCGGCCTGCATCGACCGCCAGGTAACGGGAGAGGGCGCATTGCGCACGGTATTTCTGTATCCCTATGCGATGTCCTTCGTTGCTACCGGCCTGGTGTGGCAATGGATCTTCACGCCGGGCGGCATCCCGGGGATTGACTGGCTGGTCGACCAGGACCTGGTGATCTACACCGTCGTCATTGCCGCCGTATGGCAGGCTTCGGGCTTTGTGATGGCCCTGATGCTGGCCGGCCTGCGCGGCATCGATCCCGAAATCTGGAAGGCTGCGCGGCTGGATGGCGTGCCTGTGTGGCGAGTCTATGTATCGATCGTGCTGCCCATGCTTGGTCCCACGCTGGGCACGGTACTGATACTGCTCGCGACCATGGTGGTCAAGCTGTATGACGCGGTCGTGTCGATGACGCAGGGCGGTCCCGGCACGGCCAGCGAAGTGCCGGCCAAGTTCATCATGGACCACCTGTTCCTGCGCGCGAATATCGGTCTTGCTTCGGCGGGCGCGGTGGTGCTGTTGCTGACGGTGCTGGCCCTGCTCGCGCCATACGCTTATGCGCGCAGCCGCCGGAGGACCGCATGAAGCCTGCCCGCATCGGTCTCTATGCCTTCCTG
>DASWYX010000158.1:0-2608 GCA_036404755.1 Pseudoduganella sp. | reverse complement strand
GCTGCTGGTGGCGCTCGGCCTGATCCTGCTCGGCCTTCTGCGCCTGCGCAAACTCCTGTGCTGATGTGCGAGAATGGTCCTTCCAGGCGGAGGGACCATTCCATGCACGAACTTTCCCACGATATGTTGGGCGCCATCCTGCGCGAGCTGGATGGTAATCCCGCGCAGTGCTCGTTCCGCGATGAGGACAGCCTGCCATCCATCTTCGGCACTTCCGACCTCGCCGCAGCTTCGGTCGGCGCGGCGGGTCTGATGCTGGCGCAATTGCCCGGCGTCGGCGGGGACGTGACGGTATCGCGGCGCCTGGCCTCCCTGTGGTTCAACTGGTCGTTGCAGCCACAAGGCTGGGAGCCGCCGCCTCTACGGGACGTGGTGACGGGCGACTACCGCGCGGCCGACCGCTGGATACGCCTGCACACCAATGCGCCACATCATCGCGCCGCTGCGTTGGCAGTGCTGGACTGCACAGCGGAGCGGGAAGCCGTGGTGCGGGCTGTCGCGGCCTGGCAGGCGGACGAACTGGAAGCGGCGATCGTCGCGCAAGGCGGCTGCGCGGCCACCATGCGCTCCATCGACGAATGGCGCGAACACCCGCAGGGCCAGGCATTGTCCGAGGCCCCGCTGTTCCTGCAGGAGAGCCGTGAGTGCGCGCCGTGGACGTGGCGCCCGGGCGCGGAACGGCCGTTGAGCGGCCTGCGCGTGCTGGACCTGACGCGTGTGCTCGCCGGCCCCGTCGCCACGCGTTTCCTGGCCGGCTTCGGCGCGGAGGTGCTGCGCATCGATCCGCCGACCTGGGATGAAGCGGGCGTGATTCCCGAAGTCTCGCTCGGCAAGCGCTGTGCGCGGCTCGACCTGCGCAAGGCGGACGACCACGCCGTGTTCGCGCGCCTGCTGTCCGAAGCGGACGTGCTGGTGCACGGCTACCGCAACGGCGCCCTCGATCATCTTGGCTTCAGTGCGCAGGAACGGGCCGCGCTCAATCCAAACCTGATCGATGTATCGCTGAACGCCTACGGTTGGAGCGGTCCGTGGTGCGACCGCCGCGGCTTCGACAGCCTGGTTCAAATGAGCTGCGGCATAGCGCATGCGGGCATGTCCGCACAGGGCGCGGCGAAGCCTGTGCCGCTTCCCGTGCAGGCGCTGGACCATGCCACCGGTTACCTGATGGCGGCCGCTGTGCTACGCGGCGTGCGGGCGCGGCTGAACGAACGGCGCGCGATGCGCATCCGCCTGTCGCTGGCGCGCACGGCACGGCTGCTGGTCGAAAGCCCGCGTCCACCTGAGCGAGCACCGTGGCAGCCGTTGCGGGACACCGACGTTGCGCCGGATATCGAGCAAACCAGCTGGGGTCCTGCGCGCCGCGTCATCGCGTCGGTCACCATCGGCGGCGTGCGTATGCGATGGGATAGGCCGGCTACCGCACTCGGTTCGGCGGAAGCGCGCTGGGAGTAGGCGATGCTGTCACCCGAGGACCAATGGAAATTCGCCCTCGGCAGCTTTATCTACGAATTCGCCAAGCTGGAAGCCTATGTATTCCGCCAGTGCGCGGCCATCATTAGCCCGGACGACACGCGCAAGCTCACCTTCGGCAAGCGGCTCGACCGCATCAAGGCGCAGCTGAAGCAGCAATTGCCGGGCCAGTGCGAACCGACGCTGGTCTTGCTAAGACAGGCGCGCGGCATGTCCAAATTCCGCAATCACCTGCTGCACAACACGGAATTTCATGGCGGGGAGTCGCCCCAGCTGGGGGAGTTGCAGGCGACGCTGCAGCAGCTGGAGCGTTTGCTGAGGGAGCTGGGCGTGCCTTTATAGGCCGATGCGATGGTGTTCGCCCAGATTGCGCGGCGGCTGGCCGGTGAGCGCGGCCTTGGCCATCGCGAACAGCGTGACCATCTTGCTGCTGCCAGTGTCCCAGTATTCGGCGGTATCGATGACGAGCTTCAGCAGCGCCAGGTGCGGGTCGTCCACACCCTGCGGGAACCAGGCCTGGGCCATCGTATTCCACAGTTCCTCAGCCTTGTTGCGGTCGCGCACCAGTTCCGCATAGCCGGACACCGAAACGTAGAGGTGATCGTCGACATCTGTGAAGCTGGCGTTGACCAGCGGATTATTCAGCAGCTCGCGCGTGAACTGCTCTTCGTCGGAAACGAAGAACCACATATTGCCATCCTCGTCCAGCTCCTGGAGCGTGAGCGGGCGGCTGGTCAGGGCGCGCATATCGTCGGATGTGGTGAGCATGCCGAACTTTACGTCCTTGACCTTCTCGCGCAAGTCATTGAGCTCTTCGGTAGTAAAGGGAGTCATTGCGGCCTCCTTTTTTCAAGACAGGGCAATACCTTACGGCAGCTTTCCGCCCGGATCTGTGCGCCAACTCGCGCCCAGGAAATTGATTGCTATGCTGATTAATGCCTGAAGGACACCGGAGCCCATCGTCGCCCCAGTGATGACTCAGGCGCTCGCCGACTATCCGGGCAAGGAAGCCCTGATGCTCACGGTCGAGTACCCGCCCGGCGGCGCCGATCCGGTACATCGGCACGATGCGCACGGCGTCGTGTACGTACTGCAAGGCAGCATCGTGATGGGCGTCAAAGGCGGCAAGGAAGTGACG
>DASWYX010000157.1:0-8319 GCA_036404755.1 Pseudoduganella sp. | reverse complement strand
CTGACCGACTGGCGCCTGGCGCAGGCCCTCTACTCGCGCAATTGGGACAGGCAGCGGGTGTTCGACCTATACTCAATAATCGACTGGCTAATGCGCCTGCCGGCCGACCTCGAAGCCGAGGTCTGGCAGAGGATACTCGGCTCGAAGCAGCAGACGCTGAGCGACTACTGGAGTGGTCCGAGGCAGTGGTGGTCGCGGCCAGTATCGAGGCAGTGCTCGGGCGCTAAGCAGGGTCGCGGTGGCGTTCGAACAGGATCTGGTCGAACCATTGGCCCTTGTGCTGCATGCTGCGGGTGGCGCGGCCGTATTCGCGAAAGCCGTTGCGCAGCAAAACGCGCACGGAGGCGGCATTTTCGGGCCGGGAATTGGCTTCGATGCGCCAGAATCCCAGCTTGCCGAAGGCTTCCTCCAGCATCAGGGCGACGGCGCGCGAGGCGGCGCCCTGCCCTGCGTGCTGCTGGCCGATGCGGTAGCCCAGGGCGGCCTTGTTGAAAGCCACGCGCTGGACGCCGGTAAGGTTGATGCGGCCGATGATGGCGCCGCCCTGCTTCAGCAGGTATTGGTAGGAAAGGTCCAGTTCCCGCTCACGTTGCGCCAGCGCCAGGGAACCCGCTACCGCCACCAGCGAGTAGTAGGACGGTGAGCGCGGCACCACCCAGTGCTCGAACCACGCGCGGTTCGCCAGCTCGAAGGCCAGCAGGTCTTCAGCGTCGGCGGGCACGGCGGGGACGAGCAGCAGGTCCATGGCGGGCGGCAGCGAGCGTCAGGCGGCAGCGGGAGTTGGCCCGCGGATCAGCCCAGGGTGGCGATGCCGGCCTTGGCGATCTGCGCGTCTTCCGTCGACTTCACGCCGGACACGCCGACCGCACCCACCGTATGGCCGTCGATGACGATATTCACGCCACCTTCCAGCATGCCTTCCACGCCCGGTGCGCTGAGGAAGGAGGTGCGGCCGTTGTTGATGATTTCTTCGTAGATGCGCGATTCGCGGCGGCCCAGCGCGGCGGTGCGCGCCTTGGACGGGGCGATATGCGAGGACATCGGCGCCGCGCCATCCAGGCGCTGGAACCACAGCAGGTGGCCGCCATCGTCGCAGATGGCAAAGCTCACGGCCCAGTTATTCGCCTTGGCTTCAGCTTCACAGCCGGCGGCAATTTTCTTCACGTCTTCCAGGGTCAGGTACGGCTTGGTTTGCATTGCTTTTCTTCCTTATTGCACCGCAGGCTGCTCACGGCGCGCCTTCAGTTTTTGCTTGAGTTGGGCCATCACGGCCATGGTGGCGCGCTCGCCGGCCTGCATGGCGACCGCGCGGTTATTGAAATCGCTGGAACCCATCTTGCCCAGCGGCGGCTGGATCACGATGTCCGCATCGCGCAGCTCCAGCTGGTTGATGCGCTGTCCCATGATGGAGAAGGTTTGCATGATCACTTCCAGCGAAGAATTCGTGGCCTGGGCTTCGGCCTGGGTCGAAATATTGACGGCGATGATGAACTCCGCGCCCATCTCGCGCGCAAAGCGCACCGGCACGGGGGCCACCAGCCCGCCATCGACATAGGTATGGCCGGAGATCGTCACCGGCTGGAACACGCCCGGCACGGCGGAACTGGCGCGCACGGCCATGCCCGTATTCCCGCGCTGGAAGAGGATGGGCTGGCCCGTCTTAAGGTCGGAGGCGACGGCGCCAAACGGGATCTTCAGCTTTTCGATGGTGCGGTGGTTGACCGCCTTGTTCACATAGGCTTGCAGCGCCTCGCCTTTCAGCACGCCGGAAGACTTGCCGAACAGGGGCAGCGCCCAGTCGGAAATGGCCGATTCATCCATGTCGTAGGCCATCTTCTGCAGCGTGCTGGCGTTGTTGCCCGCCGCGTAGAGGGCGCCCACCACGCTGCCGGCACTGGTGCCGACCACGATGTCCGGCACGATGCCTTGCGCTTCCAGGGCCTTGATCACGCCGATATGGGCGAAGCCGCGCGCGGCGCCGCCGCCCAGGGCAAGGCCGATCCGGACTTTGCGCTGGGGAACGGGAGGCGGGGCCTGCACCACGGGCGGCTGCACGGGCGCGGCGCCGTCACTGGGCTGGCCAGGCGCACCGGGGGCCGGCGCCGATGCGCCAGGCTGGCCGGCAACGGGTGTGGCAGGCTGGGTGGGAGCGACAGGAGTTGTCTGGCACCCGGCCAGCGCGAGGGCTGCCAGCGCCGCCAGGGTAAAGCGTTTCAAATACATGGATGGTTACAGGTCTGCACGGTTTGAGCGTGCAGATTGTAACGCATCCAGAGGGTCGTCAGGCCGCACGCGGGGCCGGCAGGGCTTCCGCCGGCTGCGGCGCGTTGGAGGTGGACTTCGGCAGGCTGACGGTAAAGGTGCTACCGTGGCCGGCCTCGGACGTGATGGTCAGCTTGCCGCTGTGGCGCAGCAGCACGTGCTTGACGATGGCCAGGCCCAGGCCCGTGCCCTGCGTCTCGCGCGAACGGCTCTTGTCGACGCGGTAGAAGCGCTCGGTCAGGCGCGAGATGTGTTCCGGGCTGATGCCGATGCCCGTGTCCTGCACCTGGAACTGCACGCCGGTGGCCGTATCTTCCCAGCGGATGCGGATCTCGCCGCCGGCCGGCGTATAGCGCACGGCGTTGGACACCAGGTTGCCGAAGGCGCTGTGCAATTCGTCCGAGCTGCCCATCACGTCGCCGCCCTTCACTTCCAGCGTGATCGTGTGCTTGCCGCCCGAAAGCGCCCTGCCCTCGTGCAGGATCTGCTCCATCATCAGCTTCAGGTGGGCGGCGCGAGTTTCCGCATCCAGGTCCATCGACGCGGCAATCTCCAGGAAGCCCACGATCACGGTCAGCGGCGTGCGCAGCTCGTGCGAAGCGTTGGCGATGAAGTCGCGGCGCATCATTTCGGCGCGCTGGGTTTCGGTGATGTCGTGCGTGACGAGAATCTGGCGGCGGTTCTCGAACGGGATGATGTGGACGATCAGCTTGCGCTCGCGGAAGCTGAGGGTCAGCGGCTGATCGTAGCGGCCCAGGATCAGGTAATCCATGAAGTCCGGGCTGCGCACCAGGTTGGTCACGCGCATGCCCTTGTCGCGGTCATGGCGCAGGCCCAGGTGCTCCTCGGCGGCCGGGTTGCACCATTCGAGGAAAAGCACGTCGTCCATGATCACCACGCCGTCCGGCAGCAGGTGCATGGCCTGGCGGAAGCGCGCCAGCCATTCGGTCAGTTCGGCCTGGTTTTTTTCATCGTCGCGGCGCAGGCGGTACAGGCGCGCGAACACGCCGGTCCACTCGCCCCAGCCGTCGGGCAGGCGGCCACTTTGCGGATTATCCAGCCACTGGCTGGCCTGGTACAGGTAGCGCAGCTGCGTGAACACGGCCGCCAGCAGGCCGGCAATGATGACGAAAATCCCGGCGGACACGCCAAACAGCCAGGCGGCTACCGCGGCCCCTGCCAGCAGGAAGCCCAATCGCAGGACGACGGGCACCCAGAACACGACGAGTGGATTCATGATTTCTCGGACAGCATGTAGCCTACGCTGCGCACCGTGCGGATCAGGTGTTCAGCCTCTTTCAGCGCCTTGCGCAGGCGCAGCACATGCACGTCGACCGTGCGTTCCTCGATGACCACGTGATCACCCCACACCTTGTCCAGCAACTGGCTGCGCGAAAACACGCGCTCCGGGTGGGCCAGGAAGAACTTCAGCAGCTTGTATTCGGCGTGGCCGATATCGATCTTGCTGTCGTTCAGCGATACGGTGCAACTGACCGGGTCCAGCGTCACGGGACCGGCCTTCATCAGCGTCTCGGCCAGCTCCGGGCTCTTGCGGCGCAGCAGCGCACGCGAACGGGCCAGCAGCTCGCGCGGCGAGAACGGCTTGGTGAGGTAGTCGTCGGCGCCGCTGTGCAGGCCTGCCAGCTTGTCTTCCTCCATGCTCTTTGCGGTGAGCATGATCACCGGCACATTGCCGAAGTGGCGGTCGCCGCGGATGCGGGCCAGCAGGCGCAGGCCGCTCTGGTCGGGCAGCATCCAGTCCAGCAGCACCAGCTGCGGGGTACGGGTCTGCATATACTCCCATGCTTCCTGCGTGCTCTGCACCGAAACGCAGTTCCAGCCGGCCTCGCGCAGCGAGAAAGTTACCAGTTCAACGATTGCCGGTTCATCTTCGACAATCAGTACAGTCGTCTTATCGGATGCCATTGCTTGATTACTCTGGGCTGGCCTCAATCTGTGCGTCCACGGCGGCGCGGCTGTGGCGGATGTCCTTGCCTTCCACGACATAGATCACGTATTCGGCAATGTTCTTGGCGTGGTCGCCGATGCGTTCGATGGCTTTCGCCACCCACATCGTGTCCAGCGCGGCGGAAATGGTGCGCGGGTCTTCCATCATGAAGGTGATCAGGTTGCGCATGATGGTGCGAAATTCGTGGTCGATGATCGCATCCTGCGCGATCAGCTGGAGGGCCTGCTTGCCATCGTTGCGGGCAAAGGCGTCCAGCGCGTCGTGCAGCAGGTCGCTGGTGGCGTTGGCGATGCTGCGCACCATTTCGTAATGGTTGACGGTGACGGCGCCGCGGCTGTGCAGGCTCTTGGACGTGCGCGCGATCTTGGCCGCTTCGTCGCCGATGCGTTCCAGGTCCGTGATCACCTTGATGGTGGCCATCACGGTGCGCAGGTCGTTGGCGGTCGGCTGGCGGCGCACGATCAGGTGGCTGCACTGGTCATCCAGCTGCACTTCGAGCTGGTTCACGTTGTCGTCTTCGCGGATCACGCGGTCGGCCCGCTCGGCGTTACCGATGCGGAAGCAGGTCATCGCATCCAGGAACTGCGTTTCGACAATGCCGCCCATCAGCAGCACCTTGGAGCGGATCGCTTCCAGTTCGTGATCGTACTGCTTGCTAGAATGTTCGCCCATCATGGCTATCTCTCCATTGAGATTTCTATTTGTATTAAACGTTACGGGCCGGTCGCGGCGGATCAATGATCCGCCCTACGCTGTGCGGCAAACCGCATGTATCGACGGCGTGTAGGGCGGATCATTGATCCGCCGTGCCTGCGCGCCGTTGGCTTAACCGAATCGCCCGGTAATATAATCCTGCGTTTCCTTGCGGGCCGGATTCATGAAGATCTGGTCCGTCTCGCCGAACTCCACCAGCTCGCCCAGGTACATATACGCCGTATAGTCCGAGCAGCGAGCCGCCTGCTGCATATTATGGGTCACGATCGCGATCGTGTAATCTTGTTTCAGTTCGCTGATCAGCTCTTCCACTTTCGAGGTGGAGATCGGGTCCAGCGCGGAAGTCGGCTCGTCCAGCAGCAGCACGTCCGGCTTCACCGCCACGCCGCGCGCGATGCACAAGCGCTGCTGCTGGCCGCCGGACAGCGACAGGCCGCTCTTGTTCAGCTTATCCTTCACCTCGGTCCACAGGGCGGCCTTCTTCAGCGCCCATTCCACGCGCTCGTCCATCTCGCCCTTGGACAGGTCTTCGTACAGGCGCACGCCGAACGCGATGTTATCGTAGATCGACATCGGGAACGGCGTCGGCTTCTGGAACACCATGCCGACTTTCGCGCGCAGCATGTTCACGTCCAGGCCTGCCTCCAGGATATTGCGGCCGCGGTAGGCGATGCTGCCTTCGGCGCGCTGGCCCGGATACAGGTCGTACATGCGGTTCAGGGTGCGCAGCAGCGTCGATTTGCCGCAGCCGGATGGGCCGATGAAGGCCGTCACCTTCTTCTCGTGGATGTCCAGGTTCACATTGTGCAGGCTGCGCGTCTTACCGTAGTAGAAGTTCAGGCCGGAGATTTCGATGATTTTGCTTGCTTGGGTCATGATCTTTGCTCGTTAATTATTTCGGCGCTTTCTGGGCAAATACGGTGCGCGACAGGATGTTCAGGCCAAGCACGCTGAAGGTGACCAGCAGCGCGCCGCCCCACGCCAGGGAGCGCCAGTTATCGTACGGGCTCATGGCGAACTGGTAGATCACCACCGGCAGGTTGGCCACAGGCTGGTTCAGGTCGGCGCTGAAGAACTGGTTGTTCAGGGCGGTGAACAGCAGCGGCGCGGTTTCGCCGGACACGCGGGCCACGGCCAACAGCACGCCCGTCACCACGCCGGCCTTGACGGCGCGCAGGCGCACCATCATCGCCACTTTCCAGCGCGGCGCGCCGAGGGCGAAGGCCGCTTCCAGCAGCGAGTTCGGCACCAGGCGCAGCATATTGTCGGTGGTGCGCACGACGACCGGGATCGCGATCAGGGACAGCGCGATGGAACCGGCATAGCCCGAGAAGTGCTTCACGTTCGCCACGTAGAAGGCATACACGAAGAGGCCGATCACGATCGACGGTGCGGACAGCATGATGTCGGTCACAAAGCGCGTTACCTGGGCGATCTTGTTCTCTTCGCCGTATTCGGCCAGGTAGATACCGGCCAGGATGCCGATCGGCGTCGATACCAGGGTGGACAGGCCCACCATCATCAGCGAGCCGACGATGGCGTTGGCCAGGCCGCCGCCTTCGCTGCCGGGAGCCGGCGTGGTGGCGGTGAACATAGCGCCGCTCAAGGCGGAGAAACCGTGGATCAGCAGCGTGGCCAGGATCCACAGCAGCATCAGGATGCCGAAAGCCATGGCGGCGATCGACAGCGCGATGCCGATGCGGTGGGTCAGCAGGCGCTTGCGATAAACAGGATTATTGGTATTCATTATTTCACGCCCTCTTTGCGCGACATGCCCATCAACATCAGTTTCGCGGCGGACAGGACGATAAAGGTAATCACGAACAGGATCAGCGCCAGCGTGTACAGCGAGGACACATGCAGCGGCGACGATGCTTCGGCAAATTCATTGGCCAGGGTCGAGGCGATCGAGTTACCCGGCGCGAACACCGACGCGCTCAGCTTGTTGGCGTTGCCAATCACGAAGGTCACGGCCATGGTCTCGCCCAGTGCGCGGCCCAGGCCCAGCATGACGCCGCCTACCACACCAGTCTTGGTGTACGGCAGTACGATCTTGCGCACCACTTCCCAGCGGGTGCAGCCCAGGCCGTAAGCGGATTCCTTCAGCACGGCCGGCACGATCTCGAACACGTCGCGCATCACGGAGGAAATGAAGGGGATGATCATCACAGCCAGGATCAGGCCGGCGGTCAGGATGCCGATGCCCATCGTCGGCCCCTGGAAGATCACGCCGATCCATGGCAACTGGCCCAGGGAGTGCTTCAGCAGCGGCTGCACGTAGTCGCCGAACAGCGGCGCGAACACGAACAGGCCCCACATGCCGTAAATAATGGAAGGCACGCCTGCCAGCAGTTCGACCGCGGTGCCCAGCGGGCGGCGCAGCCAGACCGGGCAGATCTCGGTCAGGAACAGGGCGATACCGAAGCTGACCGGGAAGGCGATCAGCAGTGCGATGCCCGAGGTCACCAGGGTGCCGACGATGGCGATCGCCGCGCCGTACTGGTCATTGACCGGGTCCCACTCGACTGTAGTAATGAAAGCCGGACCGAATTCCTTCAGCGCCGGCACGGCGCCAATGAACAGGGACGCGATGATGCCGACCAGGACGAACAGCACCGACAGCGCAAACAGCATCGTCACCTTGTGGAAGATGAAGTCCTGCATACGCTGCTTGCGCATGATCGAATGCATGGCGGCGTTCTGGGCGGCGTCGCTCACAGCTGGCTCCGGAACGGAGAGGGTGGGAGAGGAAATATCAGCACTCATGAGATTTTCTTATAAATGTAGGCTAGCCGGGAAGCCCCGCACAACGGACTTCCCGGCTAGCCCCCTCCCCGGCTTGAGAAGGAGGCCCAGGTCTGCTGCACGGGGCCAGGAATCGGGCACACCGCGCAGCGTAGGGCGGATCGTTTTGATCCGCCGTTGCCTGATCAGTAGATGGCTTTGCCCGAAGCGTCTTTCAGGTTAGCTTTCCAGGAATCCTGGACCAGCTTGACCACGGAAGCAGGCAGTGGAACGTAGTCCAGTTCGGCGGCAGCGGCGCCACCATTCTTGTAGGCCCAGTCGAAGAACTTCACGACTTCCTTGCCCTTGGCTGCGTCAGCCTGCTGCTTGTGCATCAGGATGAAGGACACGCCGGTGATCGGCCAGGACTGCTTGCCGGCCTGGTCGGTCAGCACCACGCCGAAGCCTGGGGTCTTGGTCCATTCCGCGTTGGCGGCAGCGGCCTTGAAGTTGTCGTCGTCCGGCTGCAGGAACACGCCATCCTTGTTCTTCAGCTGGGTGTGCGACATCTTGTTCTTCTTGGCGTAAGCCCACTCGACGTAGCCGATCGAACCCTTGATACGCTGCACGTTGTCGGCCACGCCTTCGTT
>DASWYX010000156.1:0-3518 GCA_036404755.1 Pseudoduganella sp. | reverse complement strand
GCCATGCGCCCTCCTGGGAAAAGCCCATGATGCCCGACCGCCCGCGCCGGCATGCTGACGCCGCGCAAGTGCGGCTACTGCGCCGCTTCGGTCGAGAGGATCAAAGTTTCCTTGATTTCCTCCATCACCACATAGCTCTTGGACTGCGCCGCGCCTGGCAAGTTCAATAGCATGTCGCCGAGGAGCTTGCGGTATTCGGCCATCTCGTGGATGCGGGCCTTGATCAGGTAGTCGAAGTCGCCGGATACCAGGTGGCACTCCTGCACTTCGGGGATGCGCAGCACTTCGCGGCGGAACTGTTCGAAGTGGCTGGCGGACTTCTGGTTCAGCGTGATTTCCACGAACACCAGCAAGGAGGCCCCCAGCGACGCCGGATTGAGCCGCGCGTGATAGCCGGTGATCACGCCATCCCGCTCCATGCGCTTGACCCGCTCGATGGCCGGCGTGATCGACAGGCCGACCTGCTCGCTCAGGTCCTTCATCGAGATGCGTCCGTCATCCTGCAGGATGCGCAGTATTTTCCTGTCGATTTTGTCCAGGCTGCGGACCGATTCTTTCTGGGTTCTCATGATTTTTTACTGAATTAACGACGATATACAGTAACAAAAACTAGGTCAACGTGCATATCATAGCAAAATAATCCGCACGAAATACTCTGGAGGCAAGTCCCATGCGCGTCGTCGTTCTCGGTAGTGGCGTTATCGGTGTAACCACAGCCTATTATCTGGCCCTGGAAGGTCACGATGTGACCGTGCTCGACCGCCAGGCCGGTCCTGCGCTGGAGACCAGCTTCGCCAACGCCGGCCAGATTTCCCCCGGCTACGCCACGCCCTGGGCCGCGCCCGGCATCCCGCTGAAGGCGATGAAATGGATGCTGCAGCGCCACGCGCCGCTGTCGATCTCCCCGGACGGCACCATGTTCCAGCTGAAGTGGATGTGGCAGATGCTGCGCAACTGCAATGCCGAATCCTACGCTGTCAACAAGGAACGCCTGGTGCGCCTGGCCGAGTACTCGCGCGACTGCTTCAAGGCGCTGCGCGCCTCCACCGGCATCGAATACGAAGGCCGCCAGCAAGGCACGATCCAGCTGTTCCGCACCCAGCAGCAGCTGGACAACGCCGCCGCCGACATCGAAGTCCTGAAGGAAACCGGCGTGCCCTACGAACTGCTGACCGGCGGCCAGCTGCTGGACGCCGAGCCGGGCCTGGCTTCGTCCGCCCACAAGCTGACCGGCGGCCTGCGCCTGCCGAACGATGAAACCGGCGACTGCAACCTGTTCACCAACCGCCTGCACGCGCTGGCCGAAGCGCTGGGCGTGAAGTTCCGCTACAACATGAACATCAGCAGCCTGGCCATGGCCGGCGGCGAAGTGCGCGGCGTGCTGTGCGGCTCCGAGCTGGTCGAGGGCGATTCCTTCGTCGTTGCGCTGGGCTCCTACTCGACGCCATTCCTGAAGGGCATCGTGGACATCCCTGTCTACCCGATGAAGGGCTATTCGATCACCGTGCCGATCACCGACAAGAACCGCGCGCCGGAATCGACCATCCTGGACGAGACTTACAAAATTGCAGTGACGCGCTTCGACGACCGTATCCGTGTCGGCGGCATGGCCGAACTGGCCGGCTACAGCAACGCGCTGAACCCGCGCCGCCGCGAAACCCTGGAAATGGTCGTCAACGACCTGTTCCCGGGCGCCGGCGACACCGCCAAGGCCAGCTTCTGGACCGGCCTGCGCGCCAAGACGCCGGACAGCACCCCGGTCGTCGGCCGCACCGGCGTGCGCAACCTGTTCCTGAACACGGGCCATGGCACGCTGGGCTGGACCATGAGCTGCGGCTCGGCGCAAATGCTGGCCGACATCATGTCCGCCAAGCGCCCCGCCATCTACGCCGACGACCTGTCCGTCGCCCGCTACACCGAACAGCGTGGCCTGCGCCAGCCGCAACTGGCCGGCGCCTGATCCCGACTTTCCCTCGCCGCCGCGCCCCTGAAAAGGGCCGCGGCGGCGCGCTTATTTGGCATCCGCAGCGCCAGCTCGTATAATTTTCCCCCATGAACAAACTTGAAGCCTTCGGCCACATTGCCGCCTTGGCAATTCGGGGAGATCTCGTCTTCCCTACCAGTGTCAATGCGGCCCTGCGTGTCCAGCTCGCGCTGGACGACCCTGACTGTCCCATGGACGAGGCTATCAAGCTGGTGCTGGCCGAGCCGCAACTGGCGGCGCGCACCGTGGCCCTGTCCAACTCGGCGATGTTCAACCGCGCCGGCGGCCCGGAAATCACCAATGTGCGCGCGGCGATCATGCGCGTCGGCTACCATAATCTGTTTGCCCTGGCGGCAGCCATGGTGGTGCGCGCCTTCGGCAGCAAGATCGTCGATCCCGAACTGCGGGCCAAGGCCGAGCAATTGTGGCAGCACACGATTCACGTCGCCTGCCTGGCGCGCGTGATCGCACGCGAAATCACGGGCGTCAACGCCGATACCGCGCTGTTCGCGGCCATCGTGCACGAGGTGGGCGGCTTCTACCTGCTGTCCCGCGCCGACGAATTCCCCGGCCTGCTGGAACCCGATCCCGAGAACTGGCAGCCGGCCAGCGAGGAAATCATCACGCGCGAAGTGCTGCACAAGCTGGGCATTCCGGAGCCGGTGGCGAACGCCATCGAGGGCCTGCGCGGCGGCTTCATGCAGATCCCGCCGGAGACCCTGCTGGATACGCTGCTGCTGGCAAACCACTTCGCCCCTGTCGCTTCGCCGCTCGCCAATCCCGACCGCGACCCGGCGCCGCACGAGGATTCCGTGCTGGACCTGTTCGTCGACAAGGAAAAGCTGGATCGCATGCTGGACGAATCGGCCGACGACGCGGCGTCGATGAACGCGGCCCTGCTGGTCTAGGCGTTGGCGTAGCCGGAACGGAAAGGCTTCGCTTCTCCCTCCGCCGTGAACACGGCGCGGTCCACCGAGCCAATATCGGCACCATATACATGGATGCCGATCGACACCCGGTCATCGTAGGCATTCTCCACCTGATGGATATCGCCCAGCATGGGCGAAACGGCCGTCACCATGCCCGGTTCGAGCCGCTGCGGCGGGCCCGAGCGCTCCAGCCGTCCTTCGGCCCCCTGATGGTAGGACTGCGCCAGCTCCGCGCCGCGCAGCATGCCGATCAGGCCCCACACCGTGTGGTTGTGCACCGGCGTGCTCTGCCCCGGCCCCCAGACGAAACTGAGCACCGAGAAGCGTTTGCGGGGATCGAGGTACAGGAGATATTGACGGTAGTACTGGGAATCGGGTTGTGCGCATTCGGCGGGCAACCAACCATCCTGCGCCACCAGTGCGCGCAACAGCGCACCACCCTCGCGGATGATGCGCGCTTCATCCGCCGTGGTGTCGACCAGGGCGGTCATTGCATTCACAAACTGTCGCAGCCGCGCGTGCATTGATCCCTCCTGTGAAGGGGCCCGCGCGGCCGGAACGAAGCGTCAGTTCAGGGCCTTGGCCGGGCCGAAGAACTCATAATA